>JAJPXW010000115.1:0-3949 GCA_021205255.1 Burkholderiales bacterium | reverse complement strand
TTGGGACGGAACATATGCAAGAATTCTGGTGAATGGATTGGAAGTGGCAAGTAGGAAAATACAGAAGATACCTAGTATTGCAAGCACTACTGCCTGATTTCTCCCCATTGCCTCATCGGCTCCCCTAGTAAAGAGCAATAGGCAGGAAGCCCAGCCAGCAATAATCCAAATCCACAAAAGCATTGAGCCCTCATGGCTACCCCACACTGCTGCTGTCTTATATATTGGTTCCAGTTCAGTATTGGAATGGTTGGCTACATAAGCCACTGAAAAATCGTTCGTAAGAAACGAATAGACTAAACAGGCCAAACTAAGAGTCAATGCGCCCATGACCAGACCTAGAGCTGGTTTCCAAAGACCAGTGATGTATTGATTTCTTATGTAGTAGCCAGAAAAGACTCCGCCCGCGGCAACAATCGAAACAATAGCCGCAAATATCAGTAGAAAATGTCCAATCTCAGGAATCAACTTTCCTCTCCAAGGGGGTGAAATCCGAAATGCAAGTAGATAATTAGACTACTGATTACTTACCAGCTAATTAAACACTTTTACGCCGGAAAAGCCCGTAACAAAGACCAAATAAAATAACTATCCATCCAATTAAAACAGAAAATACGACATAGCTAGGAAAGGCAGAAGTCTCTACTCCAAGATGAATTTGATTAAAGAGCCTAAAAGCACTGGCAGGATTAGCTATTACTAGTAAAGAGAGGATTTCAGACTTAAGGGCGTCTTCCGAGGCAATAACAAATATTAATAATCCTAAGTCGTAGAGTAAAACAGCTAGTAGCCAAATCAATAAGAGAAAGGCTAAAGCCTGCGCTTTTGAGTCTACGCAAATACTCACTGCAAAAGAAATGAGCATGAAGATAATGCCCAAAATCCAGCCCGAACCAATAAGGTAGAAAAGTTCCTTACCAAGTTCACTAGGAGCATAGGGCAATAATCCAAAAAGCGAAAGGATCATTACCACCGAATAGCCAAAAATCAATATTAGAAATAAGGCCAATCCTTGCCCAACTGCTTTGCCGGCCAGCCATTCCAGTCTTGTCACTGGATAAGTAAGCATAAGAAGAAGCGTCCCTTTTTCCTTTTCTCCGGCAAAGGCGTCGCAACTAATTAGGATCACTAATAAGGGAAGTAAAAATACAGTGAGGCTCACTAAAGAGTTCATCACTTGTGAAAGAGGCCTGAAATTCAGTTCTCCTCCCGTAGCCGCACTTCCGTAAACAATAGCAAGAGAAAGGATAACAAAAAGCACTGAACCGCTGGCTAGCCAACGGTTTCGAATGCAATCCTTGAATTCCTTGAATGCTACCGTCAATACGGGATGGATATGAAATGCCATCTTCAATGAACTCCTTGTTGTGGAGATATCTGAGTGCCAACTAGCTTGCCGTAGACTTCTAGAAGGCCTGGCTCTTTGATATGCATGTCATATCTCTTTAGATCCTCTGCCAGAACTTTAATGACGTCCGGCAAATTCGCTTCTGGCACAGATAAGGAGTTTTCTTTAGCAAATCCTTTAAGGGCCGGGTGGGTGCTTAGTTCATAAAAATTGCCGTTAAAGGTAATCGTGGTATTAAGTCCGGCAACTTTTCTTAAATCGTCCAAAGTACCTTGGGCTTTCTTTTCTCCTTGCGAAAGAACAATTGCCATATCCACGTAATCTTCAAGTAAAGAGAGTTCATGGGTACATACGACAATTGAGCATCCACTGTTTTTTAAGTCAACAAGCTCTTTGTACATTAAGGCTGTCGCTTCCGGATCCAGACCGACCGTAGGTTCATCAAGAAAAAGGATTTGCGGATGCGAAAGGATAGCCTGCGCTAGACCGAGTCTCTGGCGCTGGCCTTTAGAGCAGTTCTTTAATTTGTTTTTCCTAACATTGGCAATTCCTAAAGAATCAATGAGCTCCTTTGTCCTCTTTTTATCTACTCTTTTAAGACTGGCAAAGTAATTAAGATGCTCTTCGATAGTCATGCCATCGTAGAAACTTATATTTTCCGGAAGATATCCAATATCAAGAAGGTTAGTACCAGGAACTTTTCCAAGGACTTCCGCTTTCCCTGAATCCTGTTTTAAGAGCCCAAGGAAAATCTTTATCAATGTCGATTTTCCAGCGCCATTATGGCCGATAAGACCGACTAGCTTACCTTGATTAGCCTCTAAAGAGACTCCTTTTAATATTTCCTTCCCGCCACGGGACAAACGGAGGCTTTCGCCCTGCAGAGCATAAGTCATGCGGGCTCCGTAGGGGACTTAAAAGGATTGGCAATAAGAGGATACGAATCCGTTATGCCTTTGCCTTTATCGATTTCAAATTGGCTTGAAAGAAAACGCATTAAAGCAATAACTGGGCTACTCATTAAAAATCTTGTCTCGGGATAGAACCAGAAAAGTCGATCAAGAGAGTCGTTCGGCTGGAAAGGCACATCTCCAATACCGTCCTGATTTATATCCCATCCCTGATAGTTGCTCCAATAGTTGCCCTTCTTGTCCTTACTCCACTCTACAGAACCAGTTCCAACATAACGGGCCTGTAACTTATTATCTAAGAAAGAGTTTCCATATAGAACCGTACCTTCGCCTCCTAGAGAGACGCCTACACCAATATCGGAATCTGAGAAGAGATTATCGGCAACCGTATTTGCTCCCGAACCAAAGATAAAAAGAGCTTTTCCTTCGTTATCAAGTTCCGGCCGACCTTTCTTGTTGTGAACGGAATGGACTGTATTTCCGACAACTGTATTGTTCTTAGAGGCGTTAAGAAGAATGCCGAATTCGACTGCTCTTTCAGCAGTATTGTTTTTTAGCTCTACGCCTTCGGAATCCATAATGGCGTATCCGCCGATTACGCCTGCTGCATAGTTTCCTGAAGCCTTGTGATCCCTGGTGTACATATAATGAATACCGTACTGGACCCCGCCAAAATTATTATTAGTGGAATTTGTCCTTTGGCTATTTTCTAAATAGATACCGTCTCTGTTATACCGAAACTTATTTCCATGGAACTGCGAGTCTGTACTGTATTGCAAATAAATACCGTCACCTCTGTCGAGAACGTGGGTATTTTTTCTGCCAGTGATGGTACTATTGCTAACTTTTATATTCGAAGAGTTATCGGCTCTGACTCCAAACCAAGGTCCATCGAATTCTATAGAGTCGATAGCGATATCTTTTGATCCAGGCAATATTAGAATTCCTGAATTTCTCTCGTAAAGATCACCACCATATTCCGTAATGGAAAGGTTAGAAATAGAAATATCGTGACCTGAGACGGTAATGGAAGTACCTTCACCTTCCGAATCAATAGTAGCGTCCTTGCCTTTTAAAGTTAAGGACTTATCTATTTTGAAATTTCCACGGTAGTAGCCAGGATTTAAAAACACCGTGTCGCCTGAGGAGGCAGAATCAATTTTTTCTTGTAGGTTATCTTTTGGGAATACGTCTATTTGCTTGGCAAAGCAAGTAGCGGCCAAGCAAAAAGCCAACGGCATAAACAAAAGCGATTTAAGACTTTTCATTAACAGACCTATGGAAGTATTGCCCTTTTCAGAAACAAACTAAAGAAACCTTTAGTAAGACGGGATGTGACCATAGAGTAGCTAAATAGAGAGTTATAGAGCTTAAGGTAAGAAAAATAGCGTTCTTCTAGCAATACCTTGAATCAAATTTATCAAAAATATGCCTCAACAAGCAAGAAAAAACTTTTCTTTTAACAAGAAGCTCAGTTTATTTATGCTTTGTAAGAATGGCTTAGCAAAAGCTTGTAGCAACGATCGAAAGCCTATAAGAGAGACGGTTAGACAGCTTTTAAGAAAATTCCTCAATGAAGCTGTTGAAAAGGTTCAAACAACGACATTTCTAAAGCAGAAAAAAAGAATAGCTGATCTTCGTGAGACCAGCCATTCCAACTTAGGAGGCAGATGTTAGCGACTCCCAACTC
>JAJPXW010000132.1 GCA_021205255.1 Burkholderiales bacterium | reverse complement strand
CATTAACAGGATGCTGGGGGGATGATGACAAAAAACCTGCAGATCCTCCCGCTTCTCAGCCAAAAGCCGAGAAGGTTGTCAATGTAGGTGTTGTTCAACTAGTGGAACACGATGCGCTTGACGCAGCCACTAAAGGATTTGTTGACGAACTTGAGCATCGTGGATTTGTTAAGGACAAGAACATTAAATTCGACTTCCAGAACGCCCAAGCCGATCAATCTAATCTGCGCAATATAGCCCAGCGCTTTGTAAGCAATAAAGTCGACCTTATTGGCGCAATTGCTACTCCTGCGGCTCAAACTGTCGCCAACGCTACGCAAACAATTCCAGTCGTTGCTACGGCTATTACCGACTTTGAAGTTGCAAAACTCGTCAAGTCCAACAATAAACCTGACACAAACGTCACAGGTTCTTCCGATATGGCGCCAATTCCTGGCCTTCTTGACCTGATCCTTAAGATCTATCCGGAAACCAAGACCGTCGGAGCGCTCTACACTTCTAGCGAAATCAATTCCCAGAGGCAAGTAGATATATTCAAGGAAGCTGCCAAGGCGAAAAATATTGAAGTTAAGGAATCGACCGTCTCCAACGTCAATGACATCCAGCAAGCGGCTCAAAGCCTAGTTGGTAAAGTAGATGTCATCTACAGCCCAACGGACAACACAATTGCTTCGGCTATCCCAGCTCTTATCAAAATTACGGAACCTGCTAAACTCCCCGTCTTTGCCGGTGAAGGTGGTATGGTCAGATCTGGCGCATTTGCTGCCATTGCCATTGACTACTACGAATTAGGCAAGATTGCAGGAGATATGGCAGCTGATATCCTCGAAGGTAAAAGCAAACCTGAAAATATGCCTATCCGGTTCCAGGAAAACTTCAAGACGCTTGTCAATGAAACAGCAATGAAGAACTTGGATGCAAAATTGCCTGAAGGTATGGAGCATGAAAAAGTAGGACAAGCTAAAAGCTGATTTTTCCTGAATCCACCATTTATGACATAACCCGCTAAATGCGGGTTTTGTCATTCATAGCACTGTATTTGTCTACAAGTGGCTTATAACCATAGAAAAGTATTTCGCAATGGCTAGAATCCCATGCCATTTCTTACAATTACTTACTGCAACAATACAATAACAAATAGTCATGAAACTACTTTTTAAGGGGCTGCTTGTTTCCGCTTTTGCCACGCTTTTGGCCCTATCCGGATGTTGGGACGATAAGAAACCGACAGATGCGTCTTCTGCCCAAACATCAAAAGTCTTTAAGGTCGGAGTGGCTCAACTTGTTGAACACGAAGCTTTAGATGCAGCCAATAAAGGATTTGTGGATGCGCTTGCTCAGAGAGGATTCGTAAAAGACAAGAACGTCAAATTCGATTTTCAGAATGCTCAGGCCGACCAGTCAAATCTACAGAACATTGCGCAAAAATTTCTTATTTCAAAAGTGGATCTGATTGGTGCAATTGCCACACCTGTAGCCCAGACAATGGCTAGTGCTACCCGAACGATTCCTATTGTGGCAACCGCTATTACTGATTTTGAATCGGCCAAGCTAGTGAAGTCCAATGAGAAGCCGGGGACAAATGTAACGGGTTCGTCCGATATGACCCCAATTCCCGCCCTTCTAGACCTCATTCTTAAAATCTATCCGCAAACCAAGAACGTTGGGGCTATCTATTCTTCGGGCGAAATCAATTCGCAACACCAAGTCGAACAATTTAAGCAGGCTGCTAGTGCTAGGAATATAGAAGTAAAAGAAGCCACTGTTTCAAATGTAAATGATATACAGCAGGCGGCCCAAAGTTTGATCGGCAAGGTCGAAGTTATCTACGTTCCTACCGACAATATTGTCGCTTCAGCAATTCCAGCCCTTATTAAAATTACGGAGCCCGTCAAATTACCGGTCTTTACCGGAGAAAGTGGTCCAGTGAAGGGAGGAGCATTTGCCTCGATTGCCATAGACTACTACGAACTAGGCAAAACTGCTGGAAATATGGCTGCCGACATTCTCGAAGGCAAAGCCAAGCCAGAAGATATGCCAATTAGATTTCAAGAAAATTTCAAAACAATAGTGAATGGAACAACAATGAAGAATCTTGAAGTCAAACTTCCTGAAAATCTGCAGTACGAAGTTGTGGAGGAGAAATAAATATGAGCGATCTTGTGATCTCCACGGTTTCACAAGGACTTCTTTGGGCGTTACTAGCTCTTGGAGTTTTCTTAACATTCCGCGTCCTTGATATTGCCGATCTTTCTGTTGAAGGTACTTTTCCACTAGGTGCTGCAGTTGCGGCCACATTGCTTGACGGTGGACATTCTATTTTTCTAGCGATGGTTATGGCTACTATAGCCGGCTGTATTGGAGGCACAGTAACCGCCCTCCTTACAACAAAGCTAAAAATCCCTGCTCTACTATCAGGCATTCTGACCATGATCGGACTTTATTCAGTCAACCTTATGATCATGGGAAAGGCAAACATTCCTCTACTTCGCATTGATACGATCTTCACCATCACGCAAGATCTATTTAAAGCTTCAACTCCAGTTGCTACCTTTATAGTAGGAATAGTTATCGTCTTTCTAATTGGCCTAGCCATGTATTGGTTCTTTGCGACTGTTCTAGGTACTGCAATCCGAGCTACTGGATGCAATCCGCAAATGGCTAAAGCGCAGGGCATTAACACCGATAACATGGTCATTCTTGGTCTACTAATTAGTAACGGATTAGTTGGGCTATCTGGTGCCCTAGTAGCACAAAGCAATGGATTTGCAGATGTGGGAATGGGTGTCGGCACTATCGTGATTGGTTTGGCCTCAGTAATTATCGGTGAAGTCCTTTTCGGCACGAGAAGTTTCTGGAATTGGTTAGTGTCAGTCATCCTTGGATCCATTGTCTACAGAATTGTTATTGCTATCGTTCTAGAGATGGGCATGCCACCAAACGATCTAAAACTCTTTACGGCCATCCTCGTTGCCATTGCACTTTCCTTGCCAATGGTGAAATCTAAATTTGCGTTACTCTCAAAGAAGGAATAAGAAATGCTAGTTGTAGAAGGACTAAAGAAAACTTTCTTTCGTGGGACGCCAAATGAAAGAAAGGCGCTTCAAGGCATCGATCTGTGGTTAAAAGAAGGAGAGTTCTGTACAGTTATTGGTTCTAACGGATCTGGAAAATCCACTTTAATGAACTGCATAGCTGGAAACTTTTTCCCAGATAAAGGGACTATAAAACTTAATAAGATAAACGTCACCAAAATGCCTGAGCATATTCGAGCTCGCTATATCGGACGGGTATTCCAAGATCCTATGAAAGGAACTGCCGCAGAAATGCAAGTGGCTGAAAATTTGGCAATGGCTAGCCGTCGTGGCCAAAGACTGTCTCTTCGCAGAAGCGAGAGTCCAGAGCTACGGGAAAAATTTACAACGATGCTAAAAGAACTTAATCTTGGGCTGGAGGACCGTTTGACTACTAAGATTGGCACTCTGTCAGGCGGTCAAAGGCAGGCTATCACCCTTCTTATGGCTACTTTAGTAAAACCGCAGATTTTGCTTCTTGACGAGCATACAGCCGCACTCGATCCAAAGACAGCTGAAAAAGTGCTTGACCTAACAGAGAAGCTCGTCTCGGATAACCATCTCACTACTTTAATGATTACGCACAATATGCGAGATGCCTTAAGGTACGGAAACCGTCTCATCATGATGCACGAAGGACGCATCGTAGTTGATGTGCAAGGCGAAAAGAAAAAGAAACTAACGATTCAATCGCTTCTGGAGAAGTTTGAAAAGGCCAGCGGCTCGGAATTTTCCGATCCCGAAGCACTACTTAATGCCGGATAGCTTTATTTCACCTTGCTTGAGGGCCAATTTCCATTAGGAAGTTGGCTCTTCGTTTTCCAGCCATTTAATTGAAATTAGTTTTCTTTCTCCAGCATTTACATCATTAGCTTTTTGATCTTTATCTGCTCTAGCTTTAGTGGTGAAAGTTGCCCTTAGCTCTGAACCGAGGCTAGCAGCATAAATAATTTGACCGTTTCTGCGTACGATTGGAAGGCGCTCTCTTGTAGCAGGATCTAAACCAGCTTCCTGGCAAAGGACCTTTATTAATTTTGGAGGCGAGTCCGTCTTAACCTTAATTCGATCCTTTCCTTTACGCAAACTAATGGATAAAGGTTTTTCCATTAACCAATCGGCTGGAAATCCGCTTTCTCTTTCTTCAAAAAGCAATATTCCGTTAAATTCCGGGATTTCGACCGCCCTCTCCCCCTTCCAGTGGAAAATCACATCGTAGCCATGATCAACGTGACTAGTTTTTCCAATACAGAGTTGGTCGCTCTTCAGTAAAAGCTCTTTATCCCCAAATTTAATTAGTCGGGCAAATTTTGTTTTTCCTAATGCTTCGAGTTGCTGCAGGATAAAGTCAATTCGATGTTTAGGTACTTGCGAAATCCCTTGCGAACGTAACCAGTGTCTAAGCAACCTTGATCTTTTTGGAGCACTTACCTCAAGAAAGACTGGAACTTTGAGGCTTGTTTTATTACCAATTGAGCCACATATATTTTGGAAGTCTTTCTCATCGCTTAGCTTCAGGATTTCAGAACTTTCGGCAAGTAATTGAATACTTCTAGCAGCCGCTTTTCTATATCCAGGTCTCGCTGCGTCCAATACAGGCAGAATCTGGAGCCGAATGAGGTTTCTTAAGTAGCTTGTGTCGCTATTGCTTTCGTCATTAACCCACTGCCACTTATTACTTATCGCATATTCTTCAAGATCAACCCGACCTAAATCTAAAAAAGGCCTGCTAATTGGAATTGGATCATCGGAAATAAAAGGCATACCAGCCAAACCTTCGATTCCTGCGCCGCGCATCCATTGAATTAGGAATGTCTCTAGCTGATCATCTCTATGATGAGCGGTAAGGATAGTATTAGCATGGATCTCTTGAGCAACTTCGCTTAGCGCCAGATACCGTAATCTTCTCGCTTCAGCTTCTAAGCCTAACCCCGTCTTTCCCACCTTTATCTTGCGCAAAACATAGTGAATTCCACATTCTTTGGCCACCTGCTCAGTGAAATGAGCCCAGGCGTCGGCATTAGAAGAAATTCCGTGGTGTACATGGACTGCGGTCACTGAACCTTTTCTGGGATCTCGAAACTTTGCAATGGAATGAAGTAGACAGACGGAATCGCAACCTCCTGAAAAAGCTATCAGGAGGTTTATTTTTCCTGCATTCGTCTGGTCTTTATTTTTTGATAGGGCTGAAATTCTGTCGAAGAGACTTTGTAACGATCTAAAGATCCTGTATTCGGTTTCTTTAGCTTGGTTTACCTCTTCATTTTTCAACGGCATATTTTCCAAAGCCCATCAGTCTTTGGTGTCTAGCTGCAAGTAAATCATCAATACTTAATTTCTTGAGCTGGCGGTAAGCCTCATTCAAGGCTCTCTTTAAAGCAGTGTAGACGGCTGCCGGATCTCTGTGAGCACCGCCAACTGGCTCCGTGACGATCTTATCGACAATGCCAAGAGCTTGCAGCTTATCGGCAGTTAAATTTAATGCTTGTGCCGCATCTTCGGCTTTGCTCGCACTTTTCCACAAAATAGAGGCGCAACCCTCTGGGGAAATGACCGAATAAGTTGAGAATTGCAACATAATCAAATAATCGCATACCGCAACTGCAAGTGCTCCACCTGAACCACCTTCCCCGATGATGGTGGTAATAATTGGTGTCCTTAATAGGCTCATTTCGTAGAGATTATGACCAATTGCTTCAGACTGTCCACGCTCTTCGGCTCCAATTCCTGGATAGGCACCTGGGGTATCTACAAAAGTCATAATTGGAATGCCGAATTTCTCAGCGAGCTTCATTAGGCGCAAAGCCTTCCTATATCCTTCAGGACGGCTCATTCCAAAATTCCTATAGGTCCTCTCCTTCGTATCTCTGCCTTTCTGATGGCCAATAACCATAACCGGATTGCCGTTAAACCTAGCTAGCCCACCAATAATAGAAAGGTCGTCCGCATATGCCCGGTCGCCATGGAGTTCATGGAAATCAGTAAAAATATTATTGATATAGTCCAGGGTATAAGGCCGCAATGGGTGGCGAGCCACAAGTGAAACATTCCAGGGCGTAAGTTTCGAGTAGATCTCTTTTAGAAGCTTGGTTTTCTTTCTAGTGAGCTTATTAATTTCACTCTGGATATTCAAATCTTTCTGATCAGCGGAAACCTTCTGCAGTTCCTGTATTTGTTCTTCTAGTTGCGCAACAGGTTTCTCAAAATCCAAATAGGTTATCTTGGCCATGTTCCTATCCCTTTTGAGCATTATTAATTATCGGCATAGCGGTTAAACTTTTCCATAAATACCAAGTGGCTGCCGTTCTCCAAGGACGCCACTTGTC
>JAJPXW010000305.1 GCA_021205255.1 Burkholderiales bacterium | reverse complement strand
TGGTGGTTGGGGATCTGAGTTAATTTAAAGAGTTTCAAATGCATAAGGGGCCCGATCGAATGATCAAGCCCCTCTATTGTTTTCTAAGTTCTTGGCTTATTTTTATAAGTTTCGTTAACTATTCCTATTAATGAGCTAGTAGATTCAAGAGTATCGAGACTCCTACATAACTTGATGATCTTCTCTTGACCTTCAGAAGTAATAATTCCTTCAGTTAGAAGTTGGAACTTTTGAATCAAGGAATCCCAATCAATTGAGTTCTCTGGATCTCCTGTTGGATTCCAAACTTGTGCTGTAATTTTTTCTCCGTCATCAGTAATTACTTCAAGGCGTGCTGGCCAATTTTTTGGAACGCAAGCACTGAATTCATTGTTTTCCTTAACATTAATCAAGGATTCCAAGGACTTGACTTCTGGATCGTCTACCATGGATTGAGAAAAGTCCTTCTGGGAAGGAGTGCCTCTGAGTAAAGCGCTGGCAACACAATAGGCAAGGCTAAACTTTGCTTCTCTTTCATTTTTTGGAGCTCTTTTACCGGCTACTGAATTTGCAGTGTTATAGGTATATAAGGTTGCCTCGGCAATTTTCTTACCTTGCAATTTGTTGCGGACATCAAGAGCCGCATCAATGGCTGAATGTATGTGCCGGCAGCAGGGATACGGCTTGAAAGACACTAAAGCGGTACGCCATTTTTGACCAAAGTCCGTGAAAACTTCTAACTTTGGTTCCTGTCTTGCATAGCCGGCGAAGAAACCTTTTTTGCCTTCTAAGATCTGAGTGGCGCCAGTGAAACCATTTTTCGCTAGTAATGCCACTAGAAGTCCATTGCCAGCGGCATTAGCAGTATGAAGGAATTTGCTCATGGCGCCATCGTCGAGGAACTGCCATAGTCCAGCTGCTGTTGTTCCGGCATTGCCTAAAGCGGATAGGAGCTGAGGCTCTGAAAGACCTAGCAATTTTCCAGAAGCCATAGCTGCACCAAAGACACCGGCAGTGGAAGTGGTGTGAAAAATCTGGTAATGCTCAGGCGTGATTGCAGCTCCAATTCTGAGCATGACTTCAAAACCGCAAGTTATTGCAAGGATTAAATCCTTACCATTCTTTTTTAGGAACTCCGACAATGCGAGTGCTGGAGGAATATTAATGGTGGCTGGATGCGTAATGCTGTCTTTATCGACATCGTCAGTTTCCGTAATATGGCCAAAATATGCATTGCACATAGCGGCGTACTGCAAGTTTCCACGGTCCATACTTACGATTTGCGCCTCTGGTGTGCCACCAAGAAGCTGTTCTACTTTCTTAATAGGGACCGAAGACGGATCGGCTGAACCGGCAATGGCGCATCCCAACCAGTCCAGAACATCTTTTTTGACGAAGTCGACTACAGTTTTGGGCAAATCCGCATAGGTGACCTTTGCGACGAACTTAGCACATTCGGCAGACGGTGATAGTTGTTTGTCTACACTAACCATTAGCTTTCCTCCAGAGAGACTGTGAGATTATTTGGAATCCATAATTTCTTTGGCTATTCTCTGCGCATTCTTCTGAACATCGTCATAGCGGCTTCCACCATGAGAATCCATAGTGACTAGGAAAGGTCCAAAATGCTTGGCAGTTAAGGGCCACATTGCTTCTGGCATTCCAGCCTCGAACCAATGGGGTTCTTTAGATCCCACGATTCCTTCCGCTAGAACTACTGCACAGCCTGGGCATGCTTGTAAGTACACCTGCTTGTATTTCTGTAGGGCTTCCTTAGTATCTTTGCCCATTCCGCCTTTACCGATTATGACTTTAACGCCTTGCTGACCAATAAAGTCTGCATGAGGCTCCATCCGGATAGAGGTAGTCGGCCCAATCACGCTTAAATACCATTTTCCGTTCTCGTCTTTCTTCATCACAGGACCGGCGTGGAAAATAGCACCGCCTTTAATATTTTCTGGTAAGGGTTGATTGTTGTTGACCAACTCGCGCATCTTCAAGTGAGCGATGTCGCGGGCTGTGCAGACTAGACCGTTCAAGTAGACGATGTCACCAACTTTAAGTTTCTCGACTTCTGCGTCGTCAACAGGGAGGTTCAGTTCGTAGGTCGCCATTTATTGCTGCTCCACTTGGAAAAGTTTTTCGACATGTCCGTCGGGGAAGACTCTGATACCAAAGCGACGTGCAGTCCAGCAATGGAAATTGATTACTACTGGGCAAACAGCTGTATGTGTGGCAGCCCAGCCAATTTTTACCGCTATGGCGGTAGTGTCGCCACCAATGCCAGCTGGTCCATTCTGAAGTTTATTGATATCAGCTAGAAGCTCCTGCTCAAGTTCGTCAAAGATTGGATCAGGATTATGATCGAGCCAGTTTCTTGTAGAAATGGCTTCCCTTGAGAGTTTGGCAGCAACATCCATTTGACCGCCAACTCCAATACCTAAAGAGAATGGTGGGCAAGGATAGCCTCTGGCTCCCATATTTCCGTTGGATCCTGAAACTGTATCCATAACGAGTTGCTTAAATCCTTTGAAATTTTTACCTAAAGTGGCAGGCGTAAGGATTTTGGCGACATTGGGAAGCTCGGCGCCACAGCCTTTCGCACTAGCAATAATTTCACAATAGGGGAGATTCTTGTTGTAGCGGAGCTCAAAATTTGGCACTCCTTCTCCCGAAGAGTCGCCTGGATTAAAGCGAGTAAGGGGATGCACTATAGAAGGACGTATATAGCCTTCCTTAGTGCATTCAATGACGGCCTTCGTGATGTTGTCGGTCAAGTTAGTTAAATCAGGAGCGATAGCTTCTCCCCATCGAATCCAAACTGACGGAAAACCGGGAGACTGGCACAGAGGTTTATCTTTTTGACCAGCTAGCTCAACGTTGCGGAGCATTGTCTCTAGGAAAGTCTTTGCTTCTTTATTGGTCTCGCGATTAGTAGCTTCTTGCATTAAGAAGAGAGCGTCGGGAGAAATGCTGGTGCATGCCTTATGCAGTAGTTCGTAGACCTGTTCGTATGGGAGTTTTAATGTGTTCATTACCATCTCATGATTAGTGCAATTTGCAGAGGTAAGTGATAGATAAATATCACTTGGAGAATCGGGTAGGAAAATCCTACCCGAATATCAGAAATTAAAGTGGCTTACTTCTTTTCTTTTGAAATCAAATCCAGAGCTTGTCCAAGGTCTTCTATAAGATCCTCTGCATCCTCGAGACCAATATGGAATCTAACAAATGGGCCTCTCTTGCTCCAGTCTGTAGCTGTTCTAGGGGGTGTGGTCACAGTTGCAAGGCTCTCGTAGCCACCCCAGCTCGCTCCGCAAGCAAAATATTTCAGTGCATCTTGGAACTTGACCGCATCCTCTTTGGTATATCCGTCTGCTAATTCAATGGTGAGCATTCCGTTAGCACCATCGTAGAGTTTCATGAATACGTCATGGCCTGGATGTGTTTCAAGCTTAGGATAAAAAATAGTCTTTATTTCTGGCCGTGTCTTCAAGTATTCGACGACCTGATCGTTTGTCTTTTCATGCTGTCTTAGGCGAACTGGCAAAGTTCTTATTCCACGCATAACGAGGTAGGCATCGTCTGGGCTTGTTGTAAAGCCAAGAGCCTCTGGCAAGACTGAGAAGCTAGGCCAAGTTTTCTCGTTGCAAACCACAATACCCATGGTCACATCAGAGTGTCCGCTTAGATATTTGGTGGCGGCAATGACAGAGATATCAGCACCGTGCTTCAATGGTTGGAATAGGAAACCGCTAGCCCAAGTATTATCGATAGCAACGATCATTCCATGGTCATGGGCGATCTTGGAGACTTTTGGCAAGTCAACAATTTCATAAAGAATGGATCCTGGGCTTTCGCAAAGAAGAAGAGTTGTGTTCGGTTTAATAAGCTCTTCTAGGTTGGAGCAATCAGCCTTGCAGTAGCTAACTTCAACATCTACTTTTTTCAGGAATTCCTCAGCAACTGTTCTTACAGGACCATAGATGGCGTCAGAAATGATGTAATGGGTACCAGCTTTTGCATAGTTCAAAAGTACCATTGCTAAAGAAGCTAGTCCAGTTGGGAAAAGTTGGGCTCTGTAACCACCTTCGAGCTCGCAAACCAGTTTTTCCAATTCAAAGTTAGTAGCTGTGCCACGGGCACCATAGCTCAGTACTCTCTCTTTCTTGCGCAGATCACGATATTTCTGCCAAGTTTCATAATTTTGGAAAAGAATGGTGGAGGCTCTCATGACAGGAGCGTTAACTGACCTGACTTCTTGGGTCTGATCTCCACGCCCTGTATGGCATAAGGTTGTTCTAACTTTCATTAATTGTTCTCCTAATAATTACAAAATGTCGGGAAGTAAGGTGGTCTAGGTTTTAGTTGAAGCAATAACTTCAATTTCTACTAAAACAGCTTTAGGGAGGTCTTTGACCGCAAAAGCCGATCTCGCTGGATAAGGGCTTCCGAAATAGCTGGCATAAACTTCGTTCATTGGAACAAAGTTAGCAATATCAGAAAGAAAGACAGTAGTTTTTACTACGTTTTTAAAAGAAAGGCCATTTTCTTCCAAAATAGCCTTTACATTTTCAAGAGAACGCTTGGTCTGCTCTTTTATGCCGCCTTCAACGACATTTCCGCTTTCTGGGCAAACAGGAATCTGACCTGAGATAAACAGAAGGTCTCCTGCTTTTCTATAAGCTGAGTAAGGACCTATAGCGCTTGGATATCCACTCATAAATATTCCTCAATGTTTAATGAAGAAATGATTCCTAGGTTGATAGGTGGCTCTTACCGAAATGTGCAAGCGCCACCTCTAAACATAAACTGTCTTGGATTAATTAATAGGAATTGGATGATAGTAGAAGAGGTAGTAAATAATAAATGCGGCAATTGTGGCAATGAACATCGGTATGCAAGTTCTCTTTGCAACTTGGAATGAAGATACGCCAGCCATTGTTGCAATAGCTACTATGGCTCCTGTAATTGGTGAGGCCACACGTCCGAATCCAACTATCATCTGAAGTGGGAACAGAATATCAACGATTGGCTGTCCCAATGCCTTTGCTATAGGTGGAACCAATGGTGCAAAGGAGAAGAAAGCGGCATTTCCTGAACCCATGATGAACGCAAATATCCAAAGCAGAATACTTCCTACGAAGACCATAACAGCTACTCCGAAACCAGCAGAAATAGCTGCATCGATCAAAGTCTGCATGCATCCGGATTTAATAAGGCCGGCTGCCAAGAATTCACCGCAAACGATAAGGGAGACGACTCCAACCAGTATGGTGCCCATGCCTTCAAAGAATAGCTTGAAAGTGCCAAGGACTGTCTTGAAAGAGCGCCAACGGCAGATTTCAAAAACTATTGCTATCCATGTTGAGATAACCATGGCAGTTACGACATCGATCCTAATTTTAGAACCAACGACCTTTGAGAAGACGATGATCAAGAAAAGCGGAATTACTGGAAGAATAGCGTAGATGGTTGGTGCAGGTGCTTTTTCTTCTACTTGTTTAGTACCAGCAAGAGTATGAATATTATTCGGATCAAACTTCCATCCCTCTCTACGGTCCCACCAACGTTGGACATACATATGTGCTACTGCCACAACCAATACGAGAACTATAAACATTGGAAGCTGGAAGTCTACGAAGTATTCTGCAACGTCCATGCCAGAAACTTGAGCTGCCAAGTTGCAGTTTCCCGATCCAGGACCCGCATCTACGAACTGCGCACAGCCAATTACGCCAAGAGCTGACATTGGACTCACGCCTGTGCGAACTAGCAACGGATAGAGCGTGACCATGAGCAAAAGAGCCAAGCCTGCGTGCGATGGTACAAAGATGACCATAATCTGCGAGACGATGAAGGAGGCGCCGAGCAGCCAATATGGCGATTTTATGGCTTGTAGAGGCTTTTTAAAGACTCGGAAAAGTGCCTCGGAGGCACCTACGTGTTCCATATAACGAGAAAAGCCTCCAATAGCCATAAGCTGGAGGCCTAATCCACCGATTCTAGTGGAAAAGCCGTCACCAAAAACTTTGAAAATATCGAAGCCTGCAAAGTTCGTAGTGTGCTTAGCATCAAGAAGTGGTCCAAGACCAAAAATCCAGGTGCATAAAAGCAGCAGGGCACCACCGATAAACAAGCAGGCCTGTGGATAGAAGCCTTTCAAAAGAAGGACTACTACTAAAGCAGTTACGACAATGCCGAGAATAACACTTAGCATTTAAATCCCCTTGAGAATTTAGGTTTTTAAGGTGTTGAAAATTTATGTTAGCTTGTTAAAAATAAATACCTACACCGCTTTAAACGAGTTAGTAAATGTTTGGATGACCTCCTATGGTTAAGAAAGATGATTGAGTGTATAAGGTTTATTTTCTTTATAAAAGGACCTAAAATAAAACCCTAACTTTTAATTGTATAT
>JAJPXW010000005.1 GCA_021205255.1 Burkholderiales bacterium | reverse complement strand
TAGTATATCCAAGGCTCTCAAATTGTTTTAGCACTCTATCCATATCTGGTTCTGAGATTTTCGGATGCTTTGTCATAGCTAAAATACAAGAGATTTCACTTTTAGCACATGCATTTTTCAAGTCATTTGGCATGGCGTCCTCTCCTGCTAAAAGGATAAAAGCAACAGGAGCATTCTTAATAAGGTCTCCTTTAGCTTCAAGTGCCTCAAAAAACTGGGTACGCAATGCGAGATAAGTGTTCAGCTCAAGAGGATCAAAGAATTCACAATTCTTCATAGTTACAACGTCTTGAACCAATCCAGAAACTTGACACATTAAGGATGTTAATTGCCCGGGAGCTAGATTCTCTAATCTATCTCTAGCTTTCTCCGAATCGGTAAAGTAGGCTTTTATAGACTGATGGTCTTCTGGTTCATTTACGACCATGGATGGCCCTTTTTCTTCTGAGTCCGAAATTTTGCCCACTGTACCTACTACCCAAAGCCATTTGCCTTTGTATTTTCTATTTGCCCTCACTTCGTTTGTATCAAAAGCTGTATCCAAGGGCTTAATCTCTTCAAAGATTGCTTCGGGATACCTAGCGTCAACTTCTACATGTACTGCGCTTTCAGGGTTTTTGAAATCATCAATTGTCTTTGCCCAAAAGATCACATTAATAAGGTTTTTCATCATAGGGGTCAAAGCCGAAACTTTTGGTGAAGAAGGATTCGCTGTTGCTGTTATCTGAGCAGAGGTTACCTCGGGAGTAGTGTTACTCGGAGCCACAGAGGAATTATCTGGAACGCTTGTAGCTTCTTGAGCAAAAGTAGTGCCTAATCCAAAACAAGCGCATGCTGTAATAGCAAGCAAAGTTCTTTTAATTTCCATATATCCTCCATAGCCATCCAGGCTTAAATCAATTTAATAATATTTGAATTACCTTTGTCCCCAAATAATCTCGTAATCCGAACCAGAAAAAGATAGGTTCTTACGGTAACTGAAAATCATATTACTCTACACTCAGATTCTTTTAGCCTCTTCAAGGATAGGCTTGCAAGGAAGGCACTTTCAGGAACACCACCAAAATTAAGATAGAGGAGAGGTCGTGGCTTAAAAGACGACCAAAATCAAAAATCCACTTCCAATATACAAGTTCATGAAACTCGCCAATCTTGGTCCCGATCTAAAATTCACTATCTGAACTGCCACCCTTAAGTTGATTCTCCAAGCAAAAGAATTACATAAGGACAGAAAGTAATATCTTCGCACTGAAAGTAATGCAAAAAGTCAGTATCTTAAAAGGCCTATCTAAGATTCCTTATTGACTTTATTCACTACTCCAGAGATATAGGTTATCCGAAGTTAAAGAATTCCACTTATCAGCCCCTTGTCTTTGAATCCTAGATGGGCTTCAATGCTGATCTTGTCAAAAGCAACAATGGAATTTCAGATTCCTCTTCGGTCCACCATGACCTTTTTTCGCAAAATTTTGGCCCTCTTCTGAGGGCCGTGGTTAAAAGCCGGAAATTAGAATCTCAGCCGAGCTTGTAAGATAAAACCATGATCTATTCTTCCTCGATCTCCAGCCACTAGTCCATATTTTGCACCTAGAGTCCAAGCCTTGCGATCGAACTGCACGCCGAGCTTGACGGCTGTCTGGAACTTACCCATGAACTCTCCCTCTACTGCGTCCACTGCGTTATAGATATTTCGTAACTCCGTTTTCAGCTTTGTAGAACCCGCTTGAGGA
This sequence comes from Burkholderiales bacterium, assembly GCA_021205255.1. Classification (GTDB taxonomy): domain Bacteria; phylum Pseudomonadota; class Gammaproteobacteria; order Burkholderiales; family Burkholderiaceae_F; genus JAJPXW01. Next base: position 4,672 of record JAJPXW010000005.1, on the reverse strand, counting down.
GTGATTGTCACATCAAAGTTTGGCCTGATCGTCCAACCACTTTCAGTGAAAAAGTCCGCACGTGCGGCAATTCCCAATGGAACTTGGAAGAAGCTATTGCCCTTGGCGTGGGTTCTCCAAATCGTAGTACCGTCTATTTGAGTATCGAAATCACGCATTTTGGCGTAAACGTATCGAGGCTCTATATGAGGTACGAAAGTGAACGCACCAGCTGAAAGTGAAGTCTCAAACCTTACGCCGACTGCCAGCCAATCCGTATTCATTGACCCGTGGGCTTTCGCATAGTAATTTCCACTTAGTGTAGTAATTCCTATCTTTTGATTAACGTCGGAGTTGTTATGCATCCAGTGTAGAGCACCTATGATATTCAAGTGCTCGTTTGGACTGTAATTGCCCCACAGGTGGACTCCATATTCCTTGTACTTATTCTTGGTGTAACTGATATTTCCAGTACTCTTAACGTTGCCTCCAGTAAAACTGAACGCAGCTCCTAATGCTACTGGACGCTCCTTAAGTTTTCTATCGTAGCCAAGGATAAATCCAAATGCATTTGCCCTCCAACCTACGCGGTCTATTCCGCTTGCCTTTAAATGCTTCTGGTTGTACCAAGTGCCATGTACATCGAGCCACATGTTGTTAAACTCGTCATACGGCCACATTACGCCATGAGCGCCAAAAGTGTCGCTATCCATCGTCAAGTGATTATTCAAGTCAGTAATGGCACCATTCAAATCACTCATTGCTGTTCCAATCACGCCTCCAGCAAATGGCAGGTTGGCAATCGAGTTCATGATTGCGACACGTTCTTGTACCGTTAGGAGTTCATTACCTGTTAAGTCAATTACAACCTGAGTACCTGGATTTGAATCATCTGGATGGTCCGTGTCTGTTTCAATGTTATTGCATGCAACGTAACCTAGATCACAGAATCTATCTGTCGGAAGAATATGAGGAGTTGGATCATCCTGAGTCTGTTTTTCATAAGCTAAATAAATTACCGGTGTACCATCCTCTTCTTCGGAATGGATCAGATAATCATAAGTTTGACCATATTTATTTACGACAACTATATTTTCGTCAGTCCAAACTTCTCCGTCGTTATAGGAATAGTTGCTGGTGATGTAGTAACGCTCCTGCATATCATCGGCATCAGCCCAAACCACTAAGAAGGCACCAGAATCAACCGTAACATAAGAACCGGCGGTATTCGCAGTAAACACACTTTCATTAGCACTGGGACCTGCAAGAATAGTACCAGTTATGTCGTTTGTGACAATCAATGTCGAATCGCCACTGAAGTACAAACCTTTCTTTTGGGAGTATGAATTTTCCGTGGAAGATAAGGCAGTCAAAGAAACTGGACTATAGCTGGCATCTCCAACTCCAATGTAGCCATTTCCATCAGTTTGAACACGGTTAGTAATGGCAAGTAAATTTGTTGGCAATGCTGTGATATTAAGGTCGTTCTCTACAAGTCCGGCTTCCTGAAACACACTATGTGTGCCAGCAAATACTCCATAAAATCCTTCTGGATCAACTTCGCCTAGACCTAACTTACCTTCATTAACATAGACTTTTGCCTGAATCGGAGCGGTTTCTTTTTCCGTAGTGACTGGATTAAATTCAGCTGTAGAAGTGGTTCCGCTTCCACTTCCCACAACCATCGTCCCCCCGTTCAGCATTGCACCAGATTCAACTGTATATTGAGTGCCAGAAGCTTCAAATGAATAAGTGGCATCTAAAACATAGAATGAACCATTTGAAATATTAACTAGAGCGCTGTCCTCCATAGTGAAGTCAAGGGAGACCATCGTGCCTTCGGATTGAATGACCCCAGTTTCGCTAATATTTACAACGCCTGCTCCTAGCCTGCCAGTTGAAGTGTTAAGAACACTGCCATTGGTTTGAGTTTGATAGGCAATCCCAAAGTCTCCAGCATTTGTGAATTGACCACCTGTCTGAACATCGTAAATGACATAACCAATCCCACCTTCCTTGTTGTCGATGGAACCATCCTCCATATTCAACTTCTCAATTTCAATGGTTCCAGTGGAATAGTTAACAATCGATCCATATGTGGAATTTGTAATTGTGGCTGACTTTAAGGTACCCGAATTGCCTATATTTCCTGAGTTATCTATGGTAGTGATTGATGCAAGAGCGCTCTGCTTTACGGTTAGAGTTGGAGTTATCCCCACATTTTCCGCTGCGGAGTGGATCTTCATCGTGCCAGAAGCACTGATGATACCGTTTAACCTTGCGTCATCGGCTTCTATAGTGGTTGATCCGAAAACTTCTTCGTCTCCTTGTAGCGCATTTTGGCTAGTATCAATATAAAGGGAAGAGCCGCTGTTGACCACGACTGCGTCAAAGTTAGCGAACGCACCGGTAAAGGAATTCGAATTGGAAGAAGTGAAAGCAGTTCCGTCAGAACTACCAAAGTTCAAGGTTCTATTACCTGTTACTACGTAAGTGCGAATCGAATCCGTAGAGATTTCACTTACCGTTCCGTAAATGGAGCCTGTGGCATTCATAAGTGAGGCTCTTCCTTCCATCGTTACGGAAACACTGCCTTCCTGGGTAAAAGTTATACCCGTGGCTGCAGCTGGTATCACTCCTCCGTAGATGTTCTGGCTAAATTTCGATGAAGAACTAGCCAAAGCAGTGATCACGATGTCGCCACTCATTGAGGAGTCACTTGTACCGTTGAAGCTCAGCCCTTCGATATGACTAACATTATTCTGGTCGTCATCTCCTGAAACACCAGAACCTTGCAAGTTAGTAAGAGACATCTCGATGTTTCCAGTCATTACTAACTTCGCCCCATCGATATATACGCCTTGGATTTGGGTGCTTCCAACATTAGTTGCATCGACTTCAACTTTTGAAGTGTTGATGACAGTAGTGGGGACGGACTTCCCATCAGTGTCGGTCGTGGTTGTTCCATAGCCGTAGATGCCTTGGAGTGCGCCGTCGGTAAAATCCTGTGCAAGGACCTTGACTCCTCCTCTCGCGTTAATAGTTCCGCCCTTGGCGTAAATACCTTCAACTGCATTACTTTTTTGGCCAGAAAAACCATGGGTAGAGTCAGATTCAGCTGTAACAGAAATCGTTCCGTCAACTGTGGTTGTGCCAGCAGTCACATGGACACCCTGCAGCACGCTTTCGGTTGCGCCAATGGAAGAAACCGTTATTCCTTGAGTCACAGTTAGAGTTTCAGATCCTTCTTTATAGATGCCATAAATTCCATTGGCGGTGTTATTTTCGGTATTTGTCGAGCTATGGTAGATGTCCTTGACAGTAACGTTTATGGCACCATTGATGGTCGTGGTCATCATTTCCGACTGAATGTAACCAGAGTAGTTGGTTAAATTTTGGGGTTGCTGGGAAATATAGCCACCGAAGGCACCGTTTAGCGGGTTATCGTTCCCGGATCCGTTGACAGTAACGTTGATATCTCCGTTAATTACTGTTGTACCTGCGACGGAATCATTGTTGCTAGCGCTTTGGCCACCGATAGCAGTGTTGTTCCCAATATTCACCCCAAAGACATTGGTATATTCGGTATATTCATTCTCAGTTGCCTGAGTAACGTCATAGAGGTAGACATTGATGTCGCCGTTGACGGTGGTGTTGGAGAGAAAAATTCCATTGTCGTAGGAGTAATAGTAGCTGCTGGAAATTGAATCTTTCGAGCTTGCCATGTGTTGATAGATTTCGCTGGCCGTATCGATGTGGAGGCCGCTGACGGTAACGCCGGGAAGTGAACTGTTCCGAATAATTACGTCTATGTTCCCCCCAACCGTCAGGATGCTTCCTTCGTTGCTGACACCTCTGATGTTCTTTCCGCCTTCTGCCAAGCTGCTCTCGTAGATATCCACGACCACGGCGGCTTTATCTATGCTTGTCAAGACTCCGTTTTCGTCGGAAATATCAAAAGAGCTCTTGCTAAGCCCAAGGTTCACCACCGAGGCCCAGGCAGTATTGCCTTCCCCAGGATTTTGTCCAATCGACACTCCGAAGTACTGGCCATGTAGAATTACATTTCCATTCCCATCGTAAACTAGATTTGTTTCGACATTGTTTAGGAATAGGCCCACTCCGTTGAAAGTGGCAGTAGGCAAGGTAGAGGAAGTGGAAGTAGGCTCAGTACGATTGTTCACCTCTGCGCCTGTCCATGGGGAAGTTGTAGTCTGGTTAAGCGTAGCGTAGGTAAGGTTTGTTGTTACTGTCCCTTCTGCTGTAAAAGATGTCCAATCTATAAGTAACCTTACTGCGCCAAAAGAACCTGTATTAATGGTAAGAGGGTTTTCAGTGTCGGTCCCATAAAGATTTGCAGTTACAGTACCGATTGAGCCATAGTCATAAGCAGGCTTACTTCCACTGGGTAAGTTATATGCTGAATTAACTCCCACTCCTCCTAGGATACCTCCGAAGTTTACGTAGGTGGGTGGATTAATATTAATAAGAATGGAAGTGGTAGAGCTATCATCGGCAATTATATAAACGGTTCTGTCTCCGGTAATTACATAAGATGTATCTGTATTAAAGTTGAAATAATAAGTATCCCCCGATGTTGAATATCTGTAAGAATAACTGGTGCCGTATAGTACGGTAGCGGAAGCATTAAATCCCATTGATAAAGCGCAGATAAGAGCCATGCATAAGGTTG
>JAJPXW010000127.1:2848-6423 GCA_021205255.1 Burkholderiales bacterium | reverse complement strand
CATTTAACATAGAGGGATTAAGTGTTACAAAAGCTCAAGATTCTACAAATGAAAAGATAAATGTTAATCTCAATAATTACACAACTCCTCTTTGTAAAATAACTTTTACAAAAGACGAAGGATATAAGGGAGATTTCAATTATCAATACTTATTGGAGCAATATTCAAACAAGTTGAGCCAGCAGAGCATCGACTTCCTGAAATTGAGGTTGTCAGATCAGCAGAAAAGCGTACCTAATCCTACTATAACCGTATCAGAAGAGGAAAAGCCAAAGCCTATCATAAATGTTGAAAGTAAAGAAGAAGTTCTTCCTAAAGAAATAGTTATAACTGAAGATGAGCCTTTTGATAATCTCGATAAGTTAATCGATGAGGCTTTAGAAAATGGCCAAGATATAGTCGTCAAATCAGAAAATGCTCCAGTTAGCCCAACGAAAACCACAACTATTAAAAATCAAGATAACGTTGATTGGCTAATTAAAGCTAAACCAGACCTTTCATTGTCCCCATTCGGAGAAACAAAGAGAATTTTAGATGGCAATAATCAGATTAAAAGGGATCAATTTGCAGAGCAGATTTTAGGAAAAGTGGTAGTTTGGAGATTGCCAGTCAAAGATATTATGAAAGCAAAGTCCTTCCCGTTTATGAGAGAAGAAAATGTTCCGGATGATCTCTACTATCTCTACTTATGGAGTACAGGTGGTCTTAGGGATTTGCAGCTAGGAATTGATGACAATGAATCCGTTTCCGTCCAAGCGTACGTAACTCCAATAAACGAAGCACAAAAAGAATATCTGAACAATTTGGAAAGTGGTTGGATCACTGTAAAAGGGCTGATAAAAGAAAAGGAAAGGCTTGGTTCCTTAATTCTTCGACCTGCAATTTTATGGGATAAGAAACAAGACAAGCCCTTCGATCCAAACGACTTTTAATTCTTAGGTTTAGAACATGTCCTGTATGAAAATATTTCAATCTCTCGTCCTAGCCTTAATGACAATTCCGCTTTGTCAAGCAGCTGAAACTGATAATGCAGAAACTCAGTGCCTCCAAGGAGATGGATTAAAGTGTGGAGAATTGGCATCTGCCTATTCAACTGGCAATAATGTTCCTCAATCTTATGAGAAGGCTTTTGAATATGGCCAAATGGCGTGCAACTTAGATTATTACTTCGGATGTGCGTATGTTGGCTATGCCTTTGCGGAAGGGTTGGGAATAAGGCAATCTTTAGCTTTAGCTAGAAGCTTTTATGAAAAAGCGTGCAAACATGATATTGGCTTTAGTTGCAATAACTTAGGCGTAATGTACGCAAGCGGAATAGAGGTAGAGGCCTCGCCTGAGAAGGCAGCTGAGCTATATACCAAAGCCTGCGAACTAAGAGATTCGCAAGGTTGTGCCAATATTGGTAGCTTTTATCAAAAAGGCCGAGGAGTAGAGCAGTCCTATGACAAAGCCATAAGTTTTTTCGAAAAGAGGTGCGAGCTTCAAAGTGGAACCGCCTGCGACAGCTTAGCCTCTCTCTATAAAGAGGGTGAAGGTACAGAAAAGTCTCCTCAAAAATCTTTTGACTATTACACACTTGCTTGCCAATATGGCTCTGGCCAAGGATGTTATGGTTTAGCAGAGTTGTATGGAAGTGGTGAAGGCGTTGAAAAAAATTTCAATCTAGCCCTTGATAATTATAAGAAAGCGTGTGAGCTGAAGGTTGCAGATGGATGTATGCGTACTGCAGTTGCTTACATAACTGGCAAGGAAATAGAAGAGTCACCCAAGGACGCACTTGACTACTTTATAAGAGGGTGTGATTTATCTGATGGACGTGCATGTTATTTAGCTGCTCTTTCTTATTCGGGCACAAAGGGAATTGAACCATCTGTAGAAAAGGCTTTTCAGTACACTAATCAGGCGTGCCAGTTAAATTTCGGAGAAGGGTGCGCAGCTCTAGGCGATGCCTACAGAGATGGTAAAGGTACTCAAGTTTCCATAGATAAGGCTTTGCAGGCATACGAGAAAGCTTGTGACCTTAACCAGGGTCATGGATGTCTTTTATCAGGATTCTTCCTTGCCGAGGTAGCTTCTGAAAAGAATTACGAGAAAGCCAAAGCTTTCTACGAAAAGGGTTGTACTCTAAAGTCGTCAGGAAGTTGCTATCTTCTTGGAGGACTATATAGCCAAGGACAAGGTGTACCGCAATCTTACGAAAAAGCCAATGAATATTGGGAAATAGGGTGTAACGGAAACATAGGTAGGGCTTGCGTGAATCTGGCCCAGTCTTATGAACACGGACAGGGTGTGTCTGAATCCATAGAAAAAGCACTAACTTTCTTTGAAAAAGGCTGTGACCTTAAAGATGGTCCAGGCTGTGCTGGTGTGGCTAATATCTATGCAAATGGACCTGAAACTACACGATCTAATCCAAAAGCCTTGGATTTTTATCAGAAAGCTTGCGAATTAAAAGTTGGAGAAAGCTGTACTTCGGCTGGTGGAATGTATCTGAAAGGTGCAGGGGTTAGACAATCCTATTCGGACGCTAAGACTTTCTTCCAAAAAGGCTGTGATATGAAATCTCCAATAGGGTGTTATCAACTTGGAGTGCTTTTTGCAAAAGGCCAAGGTGTTGATAAGTCCTATAGTCAAAGTTTCGACTATTTTAAGAAGGCGTGCAATTTGCAGGAGGGTGAGGGCTGCTATAACTTAGCTAATCTATACTTTACGGGTCTCGGCGGAACAAAGTCAATTGAGGATGCGAAAGAATATTACGGAAAAGCCTGCGATTTGCATGTGGAAAAAGGATGTGAGAGGTATTCGAAACTTAATCGCTAGAGCATAGTTTTAACAAAAGGAGTTCTGCTAACTAAAGCTAGAAGATTTCTTAGATAGCCAAAGGTTCCTAAGACTTTTGGCTTTGATCTAAGCTGATGTCGGAAGCTTGCCTCTTGAGAGAACGTAGTTTCCACTTAAGTTTAAATGGCGACATTTCTTAGAGGCTTAAGGTAAAAGAATTTGACAAGTTCGCTTCTACAAGGTGCATTATATTTTCATATAACGTGGAAACAAGCAAAAGCTGACCAATTCTGTACTTCGATGACTTGAGTATCTTGAAAGGAGTTCTATCGAGTAAAACTTACTCTAGATTCCTTGGGCTAAAGCCGGTTACTTCTGAAATTATAGAAATGCCAAAATAAAGAAATACCAAAAGCAAGAAGGGAAGGTAAGGAACCTTCCCTCTAGTCATACTGAGTGATCAATCCGCTCTTGGCTTAACAATAGCTTTCCAAGATTATCGTCTTGTCTCCTTGAGAGATTCAAGGGCAATCTTGCAGACTTCTGCAGTCTTCAGCCAGGACGGAATCTTTGCGAAAACGAAAGGAGCCGTCTTCAGTGCGAGCTTGCAGAAGTCCTCACTCAAGAGGTTTTCTGGCACAAAGGTCAATGCCCAGCCTTCCTTTTCGACAGCGGCCTTACAGAGTTCTGCTGTTCTTAGTGGCTCCGGTACGAATTCCAAGGCCGTAGGGGCTTTTTCGACAGCCTTCCCGCAAAGCTCCTTTGACCTCTGCGGATAGGGGACGAACTGCAGG
>JAJPXW010000127.1:0-2838 GCA_021205255.1 Burkholderiales bacterium | reverse complement strand
AGTCCGCTCCGTCCAACTGCCAATTCGCACAGTTCCGAAGTTTTTAGAGTAGTCGGTACAAACTCTAATGCCGAAGCATCCTGCGAGACCGCCTCTTTACAAATCTTTGCCGAAATGTATTCCGGCGGAACAAATTGCAACGATCTTCCACCTAGCGTTTTCACTGTAAGTTCATAGAATTCAACACCTTTAAAGGCGCTAGGGACGAGGTCTAAGACTTCTCTTATTTCGTCATCATTAGGAATTAGATCCAAAATGGGCCTGTGGAAGTGTCTTCTTCTTCCCGGAGTTATACTGAGGTTTTTACGGGGTTTCAAATTGCAGAAGGCCAAAGCAATGCATTCAGGGCTCCTTAGGGATTCCGGTACAAACTGTAATACATAAGGAGAAGGAGAATTGAACATTGCGGCAAGACATAGTTCCTTTGTTTTCAGTTCCTCAGGAATATATTCGAGCATATCGCCATGCTTTTCTACTGCAAGTTGACAAAGTTCAGTCGTTCTCTTCTCCTGCGGCACGTACTCGATTGCGCCTTCATAGTCTTGGACTGCCTGCTTGCAGATTTCTTCAGTCTTTAAGGCTTGTGGGACAAATTCGAGAGCTAATCCGGAATTGCTTACTGCAAACTCACAGAGCTCTTCTGTAATTAGATCCTGCGGTACGTACTCTAGTGATCGTCCGTCCTTAAGGACAGCCTTCTTGCAAAGCAAAGCCGTCTTGAATTTCTCAGGGACGTGCTCTAGATCGTTATCTTCGCCCATTACTGCAAGATTGCACAATTCGGGAGTTATTAAGTTCTCTGGGACTTCTTCTAATACATATCCCTCAGAGGAGACGGCCAACTTGCAGAGTTCCGGCGTCTTGAAAGTATCAGGTATGTATCCAAGGGCCATAGCCTTTGAAGCAACGGCTTTCTCGCACATCTGAGGAGTAAGTAAAGAGTTCGGAATATACCTGATAGCATAAACCGAGGTTTGAAGGGCCATGTTGCAAAGTTCAGCAGTCTTCAGGGCATTTGGGACAGAGGCCAATGCTTCACCATTCTGTGCTACTGCTTTCGTGCACAGTTCTGGAGTTTTAAGGTCTTCTGGTACGTCTCTGAGGAGGGATCCATCTTGGCTAATTGCCAATTCACAAAGTTCCTTTGTCCGGCGAGAAGCTGATATCTCGGCAAGCATACCGGGCTTTTCCTTTATTGCCTGAACTAGAAGTTCTGAAGTCAATTGGGTTTCCGGCACGTAGGAAATGTATTCATACTTGTACCTTGAAGAGAGCTCATACAGTTTTTTAGACTCTTGAGATCCAAGATAGTCAGTTGAAGATACATCGTAATCGGCTGCTATGTTCTTTTTACCAGTTAGATAGGGGAAAAGCTTGAGTGCGTCCTCTCCATAACCTTTTACTATCTTTAAAAGTTTTTTGCTACTGTGCCAATTGGGAATCCAAGGGGCTGACCCGTTAACTTGAGCTGCGATAGTTTGCCAGAGATCCTGATTCATTACACTCTTTGGAACGAACTCGAGGGCCATTGGGTTTTCCTGAAGAGCCAATTGACATAGGGAAGCTGTTCTTAAAGTTTGTGGCACATACTGCAGAGCATCGCTATCCTCTTCGACAGCGATTTGGCAGAGCTCAGCGTTCTTAAGATTTTCTGGGACAAATTGAAGAGCGCGCCCATTGATTTCTACGGCAGACATGCAAAGTTTTGCAGTCTTAAGTTCTTCAGGGACGAATTGAAGCGCTTTTCCATCGTCTTTCACAGCGGTCATGCATATTTCAGGTGTTCTCAAATTTGCAGGAACATACTCTAAAGCTTCTCCCCATCCTGGCTGTTTGCCACTATTGGAAGTTACGGCTTTTTTGCAAAGCTCCGGGGTCTTCATGGTCTCTGGCACAAATTTGAGCGTTCTTCCATCAGCAGACACGGCCAGATTACATAGATAAGGAGTCTTAAGGTCGTCAGGGACGAATTCAAGAGCATAGCTAGCATTAAGAACTGCGGTCTCGCAAAGAGAAGATGTTCTCAGACTAAGTGGTACATGCTCTAAGGCTACACCTTCATCCATGACGGCAATCTTGCATAACTCGGCAGTCCTAAGGTCTTCGGGAACAAATTACAAAGAGGTTCCTTCATCGCAAACCGCCATGAAGCAAATTTCCTTGGTCTTCTGTTCTTCAGGTACGTCTTCTAGATTACTACCCTGATTTTCAACGACTCTTTTGTCCAGTGCCGGCGTTTTTAGCCTTTCAGGAATGTATCTATAAGCGCTTATGTCTATATCTACAGCAATATTGCAAAGCTCATCGGTCTTGAATTTTTCCGGCACATAGCCAATCATCGTGGGTTCATTCAGAACGGCAAGCTTGCAGATTTCAGGTGTGAGGAGCGCCATTGGGACATAGTGAATCGCAGTTCCATGCAGCATAACGGCAGTCTTGCAAATTTCCGAAGTTTTCTCGTCATCTGGAATTTCACTGATATCGACGGAGATCGTCTTCATGGCATTGGCAAGAGCCTCTACTAATTTTTTAGTTTCGACAGTAGATTGGACCATCAAAAAATTTCCTTAATTAAAAATTGAAACTGTGTTCTTGAGACTAGGAAGCAACTTGGAATCGAACTTCCACAAGACACTAGATTCGTTTGAAGTGGTTCAAGCAAGATTTCCTTCTAGCGTCTCTGTGTCTTATTTGCGTTTGTCGAAGCTTGACTTGCCTATCGCAAAACACGGCGAGAAGTCTAGTGTCGAAAGAAAGTGTTTTGGGGGAAATTGAGTAAATACTTAAGAACCACTAATTCTTATGTTGTGAATTGACGTTGAGACAAAAGAGTTGCCG
>JAJPXW010000150.1 GCA_021205255.1 Burkholderiales bacterium | reverse complement strand
CGCTATGAAACTGGCTTCGGATCCTAATAGGGTGCTTTCGGTTGTCCAGATCGGAATGACTGGTATTGGAGTTTTATCAGGCATTGTTGGTCAAGCTGCATTGGTAGGACCTTTTGCCAATGTGCTGCATAATTATCTCTTCCTACCAGTTAAGGTGGCTAATCCGCTTTCTACTTTTACCATCTTAATAACCATTACTTACTTTACGTTGGTAATTGGAGAGTTGGTACCTAAGAGAATCGGTCAGCTTAACCCTGCTAAAGTTGCACCTCTGATATCGCGGCCAGTCAGCTGGTTAATGGTAGTTGCTGCACCTTTTGTCAAAGTACTTGCATGGTCAACAAATTTCCTTCTTACCGTATTGCGTGTTGACCAAAGAGTAAAGCCAATATCGGAGGAAGAAATCCACTCCGTTATTGACGAGGGAGAAAAAAGCGGAGCTATTGATGCCCAAGAGCACGCACTAGTCAAAAACATCTTCCGTTTGGACGATCGGGCAATTGCCTCCATGATGATTCCTAGAAGCGAAGTGGAATTCATTAATCTTGAGGACGGCTACGACTCCAACATGAAGAAAATTCTGAAGTCCCGCTACTTCTGTCTTCCTGTTTGTGATGGGAATCTCGATAATACAAAAGGAATTTTGACTACTAAGACTGTCTTGGAGGAAGTAGTCAAAGATGGCAAAGCTGACTTTAGTAAAGACTATGAGCCTGTCGTTTACATTCCGGAATCCCTAACTGGTATGGAGTTACTTGAAGTATTCCGGAAATCCCCTGCACCTCTAGCCTTGGTTGTGGATGAGTATGGGTCCGTACTAGGTCTTGTGTCGCCATATGATGTCTTAGAGGCGATAGCTGGAGAGTTCGTACCGAATCAGCCAGAAGATGCTCAAGTGATTACGAAAGGCCTTGATATCTATGAAGTCGACGGCTTGCTTTCCGTTCCAGAGTTAAAGGATTTGTTGAAGATTCAAAATTTGCCTGAAGAGGATGAAAACCGCTATACCACTGTGGGTGGCTTCGTGATGTTCCTACTTGAGAGGATTCCTCGACTAGACGATAAAGTTTCTTGGAACGGATGGGAATTCCACGTTGTAGGCATGGATGGACGCCGGCTTGACAGGGTAATGATTACAAAGCTGCCTGATTCTGGTGGAATTTGACCACATTGATTCGTGCAAAGGAGAGAGTCAGCTAGGTAAGTTCATCAATTTAATGGTGTTGTTAAGTCGTTCGGAGCTTTTCTCTAAGCAAGGGTGAATTTGACCGAAGCGATAACAGATAAAGAGGCGATGGAATTGTTCCAGTTGCCTCTTGAATTTATTGCCCACCTACATTCCTATTTCATCCTAGATTAGCTGATAAGAGCCGATTATTTATCGACACTAATCTTTTCGATTCCTAAAATCTGACTTTTGATTTTTGATTTTTGATTTAGTAGGACCAAGGTCGCTAATGAAGGAAGCCTTAAAATAAAGAGCAACTTTCTTCTATTTCACACGTTTTAGAAATAGTGATTATTGCGCTACTTCTGCTCTACACGTTGAATCCAAGATGGTTGAAATGATCATCTACTGAATGAACTGATTTTCTAGTAGCTCAAGTGCCTCGGCTTCCTTTTCTGCTTTCTTATACCTTCTTTCGTCTATTTTCTTATTAATATAACTAACAAAGGCCATTACTATGAACCCTCCCATTACGCAGGTGGAACCCCAGATGGTGTCGACAAGACGCCAGCCAAGTAAAGATCCTTCTCCGCCGTAAGAACTTGTCAACCATTCTATTACGAGAAGGATATATGCGGATATACAGGTTTGAGATAAGAGATAATTTTCTGTAAAGAAGACCGGGATCGGAGTTCCAACAAGAAGGATAAAGGGCCCAAGAATCCAAAGATTTGTAATATCAGGAATGGCAAATATAAGAACAACAATTAGATAGCCAAGAGCATTGCCCACTATCCTTTCAACGCTTTTCTCTATTCCAGTGGAAATCTTTGTGTTCATTAAGTAGACGATCGTGATGCCAACCCAAGCTGGATCCCTTACTCTCATTTCAAGTGCCGACCACAATCCGAAAATCACGACAAACGTAGAGATGATGGCAAAAGATTTTGGATTTCGTACTCCTCCGATAAATCTTTTGATTTCTACCATAGGCCGTGTACCTAAGCGGTTAATTTTCCACATGAAATGGTCAACTGTAATGACTATTACCGCAATGCAGTAACCCAATATATATCCCTCTAAGGCCTGTAAGTTAGGAGAATAGTCATAGAGGAAAGTCATGAGAAAGACGAGAAAATATTTAAAAACTAGCCACCAGAAGTTTTCTGCATAAGTCAGTAAACTAGTTCCAAAACACGCAATTATGACTACTAGCCATTTTCCATCCGGAATTTGCTTCGAAAGAAATCCGATGACCGCTGCAACGGCTACTACAAGCAGAACAATTAGAGTTCCTCCAATTCTTGCCCACAAGCTGTTGTTGGTGTCTGCAAGAAGCATCATGAAGCAGGCCAAACATGCGTATCCTCCTTCTCTCGGCGCGTTGAAGATTAAGGAGAAACCTAAACAAAGGGAAATGGCTAAAAAGAATCTGAAAGCCGAAGCAAATAAGGCCAGTTTTGTAGGTTTATTAGAGCGATTTAGATCCTTTTCCTTTTTCGAGAGTTTTGCATCGGAGTCGATCATTGCCCCAGGAGGCAATGAACTACTTGAAAGGGTCTGCTCTGAAGAAATTTCTGGACCTTTGCTCATTTTTAGACCATTTCAACTAATATCTATGAATCGCTGCCCAAGAGCAATTCGGAATCTTAAAAGCCCAGTTCCAAAATTCTGTATAAGTCTTTTCTTCTGCATTATTTGACATGATAGAAGTGCCAATGACTTCTGTCAGATGCCTTTTCTATTGAATAAATTTTGTATTAAACACTAAATAGAAGCCAAATCGAAGCTTAACTCTCCCTTCTAGGGAACTTGGCTCTAACTTCAGGAATGACGTGTAGTCATCATCAAAAGACAGAAAATCCCGATGGATTTCATCGGGATTTGATTGGTTAAAGAAAACTTATTTTACTTGTCCCTCTTCTGTTAGAGGTTTTTCTTCAAGTAGCAGTGGTTCTTCGGGTTCCACAACTGGCAAAAGTTTAGGATCGTTAAAGTAAGCCTGTTGCTGCTGTTTCCATTTGTCGTATTGGATACCTTTGGCGATACCAAAAGCAGCTAGGACAATAGCAGCGACCCCGAGAGATCTTTTCACAAGGCCTTTCTTAATGAGAAGCCGAGTAGTGGCGATTGCGATGGGGAGAAGGATTGATTTTCCAATCTTCATCACCAACTCAGGGTCGCTCATTCCGACATCTCTGGCTGTCCTTAAAGTTGACATTCCTAATGCAAGTTTAGGTCTGGATCTGATTTCCCAGATCTGCTCTTCTAATTGAGCTCGTTGCAGATGAGCTCGCATGATCAAATTGGCAAGTTCGCGATCTGGATCTTTACCTGGCATCTCTTTCTCCCTGCATTTCTTCCTCTTGCCATAGTGGACGCTGTGCGGCGGCCGCTCTGGACATGGCTTCTATATCGCTTCGGAAGATTTGCTTGGTCTGTTCGAAAGTTTCCGGGACTCCTTTTGCATAGGAGATGGCTACAATCAAAAAGATCAAGAACAGTAGTGTGTAAACTCCGGCAAAAGCGCAGGAAATAGCAATCCTGGCTGCTTCGAATTCCCAGAAAATACACACTAGGCCGAGCGGTATGAAGATAAGGGCAAAGATGCCAAAGACAATTGCCATGACGGCATATACAACTGCCTTTATTGCATGCCTTCGAGCAGATGCGGCCTCTAAATCCACAATCTGCATGCGGGTTGCCAAACCCGCAATGAATACGCGAAGAATCCCCTTAAGAGAAGCAGGTTCTGTTGGGGCTCGCATGGGCATAATATTACTTCTTGAAGAGGAGTCCAACTACAACACCGGCAACTACAGCAAAGCCAATGGCACGCCATGGATTGTCATGGACACTCTTGTTAACCTGGTCGCATACAGCCTGACCGCGCTTCGCAGTATCTTCATAAAACTGCCTCAGAGTTTCATTGGCGGTCTGAAGCTTTTTGTTAGCTTCGGCACGAAGTTCCTGAGCTTTGTCTTCCGATAGAGCTTCAGCAGCTTGGTTAAGTAGTTTTTCTGCCTGACTTAGTGTGTCGCTTACATGTTCGCGTACGATATCAGCTACATTTGTTGCCATAGGGTTTACCCTCCTTTTTTATATTCAAATTTAAACTAATCATGAATTAGTTTAACAGTCTGTATAAACCCAGTCTATTACCGAGTCCAATACGGGTATCGCCCCTAGGGCCGCGGGTCCATTTACCATGGCAACAACGGCATAGCGATGCCCTTCTTTGGTCAGAACGTAGCCGGCAATGGTTCGAGCATTCGCGACATAACCAGTTTTAATATGAGCTTGGCCTTGCGCGACTTTTCTCTTGTACATAGTTCCATCGACACCTGAGACAGGTAACGAAGCCATGTATTCTGGCATGCGGGGTGAATTCCACATATATTCAAGGATTCTTGCTAAGGAGTAGGCGGAAACTCGTGAAGTTCTTGATAATCCAGAGCCGTTGTCTAGATTAATTTCCTTAGCGGGTACTCCGATGGATTCTGCCCAAGACTTCATATAGGAGCGGGCACCCTCGAGAGTCTTACTTCCTTGATCGTTAGTGCCAGAAAGTTCTAGGAAAAGTTGGCGCGCAATAATGTTATTGCTGGCCTTATTCATGTTGTAGATGACTTGCGTTAAAGGCTGGGAGTAGACAGCTGCCAGAGCCTGCCGTTTCTGCGGAGCTTTGCCGGACACAACTTTGCCGTTCCATTTACCGCCAGACTGCTTCCATAGAGCTGAAAAGACTGCCTTTATGTATTCGTCTTGGCTAAAAGCCGTGTAGAGGAGATCCCTATTGCCACAGCTCGAAGGGAAACTACCTTTGAAAACCGGCTTATACGGATTGGAATAGTCCGGTTGCATAACTTTTCTCCATTGCCCACAACCGCCTCTGGAAAGAGGAATGGTTTTAGGAATGGTGATGTTGTCAAGGGCCGGCTCAGCATAGAGATTTGCTATTCCTTTCTTAGCGTCAGGTCTAATTTTTATTATTAGTGACCTCGAACTAACCATTGCCGCATCTGGCCCTAAGTTATAAGGGCGGTTGCCTTCTCCATCAAATGCGAAGGGGTCGGTGTCTGGAATATTAAATCTGGTTCTGTCAACTACGATATTGCCGTTGATTTGCTTTACTCCGCGAGCTTTCAAGTTATCAACGAGAAGCCAGAATTTTTCCATGTAGAGAGTGGGGTCGCCTTGGCCAATTAAGTAAAGATTGCCTTGAACTACACCGTTTTCATCAGGTTCGTCATCAGCAGCGAGAACAGTGCCGAACATCTTAGCTGGCCCAAATTTAGAAAGAGCGGCTGCCGAAGTGACAATCTTTTCTACTGAAGCAGGCGTTCTTAGTGCATGGGCATTAAAGGAAAGTGTTTTCCCATTTCCAGTTAATGGGATGCAAACGATGGAAAGATCGTTTAAAGGAAGATTGATTTTCCTAACTTGCTTAAGGATAGTGTCCGGCAACGTTGTATCGGCATGGACTTTTCCCAAAATACTAGGAGCTGTCTTTTCTGTCTTTTCTGCAACAACAGTATTGGCAGGAAATGGCACAGCTGGGGCCGCTGGTTGAACAGCTTTTGCAGTTTGTGCCTTAGGAGCCTGGGATTTTGTAGTTTTTGCTTTAGCAGTAGAAGCCTTTTTATTTTGATTGGTAGCCCCTTGCGCTTTGGCCGTTGAAGCTTTATTAGCCTGTTTAGTAGTTTTAGGTGAAGCCTGTTGAGTAGTCTGGGCTTGTGCGACAGTGTCGCTGAAATAGGACGATGGTGGGTTAAAGCCAGCTATAACCGCCAATGTCGCTAACCAAAGAATTTGTTTTTTTATGGAGAGCTTCATGCAATGTCTCCGTTTATTGTCGGGATCGATAAATTTTTACTATGGGATGCATCAATAATAGAAGTTCATACCCCGCTATTTTCAATATTGCCTGGAAAGAAGCAACAAAACTTTGAAGGAAGGTTGGTTTATACCGATTGATTTGATAGCTTATGACCTAAATAGGCTACCAAGTTTTGACCCCTCCATTCCTTTTCCATTAAATCTGAAGAATGTGGATGGGTAGATACAGATTTGTCTAGAGTGTAGGAAGAAGGGTTTTAGAACTGCTAAGTTTTTGACTTTCTTTTCTTATTAGAGCACTCATTCCATAATCATTTAAAGCTCTGTTCAAGATTGCTTGTTGGGAGAAGTTTAGGACCGAGCGCATTCTGTAGAATCACCGCCTTTGTTCGTAAGTGAGTAAAGCATCTCCGCATGAAAA
>JAJPXW010000375.1:4893-6480 GCA_021205255.1 Burkholderiales bacterium | reverse complement strand
TTGTCGCAAACCTTACGCAGCTTAGGCCGTGCATTTGACCTTCATCTACCAGCATACCCAGGAGAAACCGAGGAAGACCACGGAAAGAGCGGATATGACTGGCCCTACTCCCAACGATCGTCTGGCCAGACTCGTCTGCGGTCAGGAAGACTACCCGGAAAAGAACAAGTACGAGGTGATGGCGCAGAAATGGAAGGAGTGCCAAAAACCATCAACTTCGCGCGAAGCTCCGATCGTAGAAAGTAAAAGGATTTTCTCTCACTGAATTAACCTCCATAAAGAGAAGGTTTTAGTTCGCACGTAGTTGTGAAATTTATCTTCAGTCTCTGTTAGTTTTCTTCTATGAGGCTGATTACGAATGTATCTTTGCTTTTTTTCAAACCCTGTAAGAGCTTTGAGGTGGAGGTCAGGCTTGGCTACAATTTGCCATCTAGGCCCATGACTGCGTATAGAGGTTTTAGCCATGTCCGATCTAAGAGTACCGACAGAAGTTGAACAGCTTCTCATTGAAGCTAGAGTTGCAAATGAAAGGAAAAGTGTAGGAGTGGCCTATTTCCTCTTTCTGCTTTTCTTTCCTTTTGGATTGCCAGATTTTTATGTGGGCAGGAGAAATTTAGGTTTCTTTGTATTGGGCTGCTCAATTGTTCTGGTCTTTCTTTATGTCGCCTCATTTATGTTCCTACTGAGCGAAGACGGGCTAGCTGCAGCTTTATCACTTATCAGTCTTTTAGGTGCGGTCTTGGTTTGTGTATGGCTTTACGACCTCTTTACGCTTCCTGTTGCTGTGCTGAATAATACCCGTCTCCTTAGGGAACAGCTCTTTTATCAAAATGGCTATTTACCGCCCTTAATGAATTCAGGACAGTAGATATAGGCAAGGTCTGAACAAGTTTTAGCATAAAGAATGCTACAAAACCGAACTTTTTGAAATCATGCGGCATATCGTTTAGTAAGTCAGATATTTTATGAGTTGCCCCGCGAACTCGTCCCTTGACAAGATACCGCTATCTGGCATTTATCTTTGAAAACGTAGTGGGTTTAGTTGACTTCATAGTATTTGCTGGCTCTTCTTATTAGATATCTAAAGTGGTTTGGTACGGCACCGCTCACTTGAGAATTAACTCGTGCTTTTTCCGGTCGTAAACCATCTGTACAAAACGATGCAAAACGACGACTCACTACTATTTTCAAGCCGCTAAAAGAGAGCTGAACCTACTTCGGCTTGAATATAAAAGGCGTGGCAACTGGATAGAGAAGTAGTTTGAGAAATTCTGCTTTCAATGAAATTCTGTGTGTTGTAAAAATTTTCCTAGCTTCTAGGTCTATTGGCTAGGACAGCAGCTAAGAGCCCAGTAGGCACGCGGCCTATAATTAGTTCCCCTTTTCTAATAGAGACTTTCTGAATTAATCGAGCTAAACCATGGTTGATACGCTGACCAAAGAAGAACGCTCGAAATTAATGGCCAAAATCCACGCTAATTCCAAGCCGGAAATAATGGTAAGGAGATTATTGCGTTCTGCTGGAATTGGCTATCGTCTCCATTCTCCAAAACTTCCTGGCCGTCCCGACATTATTATGAAGGGACG
>JAJPXW010000375.1:0-4883 GCA_021205255.1 Burkholderiales bacterium | reverse complement strand
AATGTTATTTTTGTTCATGGGTGCTTCTTGCATCGACACGGTTGCCGAATAGCTTCAGTGCCTAAAACCAACACTGAGTTTTGGATTAGAAAGTTCAAAAGAAACAAGGAACGAGACCAAGAAAACCAAAAAGAACTCCAAGAAATGGGTTGGCGAGTTCTAATTGTGTGGGAGTGTTCACTCAAGAAGAAAAACTTAATCGATACAAGAGATCGGATTTTAGATTGGATGCAGTCAGGAGAATCTTATGGCCAAATTTCAGGACCTCTTGATAAAGGCTATCTTCCAGTCATTTATGGCGCTTTTGAGAGTTTGATACAGGGTCTTGATTTCTAATGAAAACTTTGAGTAAAGAGACCTTCGTTTGATATTAGCTAAAAGCAGAGCTGGAAATCATTGTGGACCAACCTGTCCAAAACGAAATTGGAAATTCAGAGAAGGTTTGGTTGTCTCCGGGAATTTCTTCCATTAGCTTTCGCTATTACCTGTGATGTAGACTTCACGGCCAATTTGGAATTTGTTTTCTATCTTTAATTTTGGTTTGGCTATACTCATTCGGCTAAGGTCATTCAGAAGTTAAGTTCTAACTTCTGGAACTTCCAACTTGTTTGTAATGGATTACTTACATATTCTTTATACAAGCAAGTTTTAGACAGCATCTAAAAGGAGAGCCATGCTAAAGAAATTGTTAGTGGCACTTGCGTGCCTTGGAGTTGGTATGACAGTTTGTGCAAGTACAGTTGTAGTGGATGTAAGAACCCCACAAGAAATCGCAGAAACAGGTAAAGTTGAAGGCGCATTGAACTGCGATTTTCAGGCAAAAGACTTTATGAACCAGATCCGTGCTAATCACATTGGCAAAGACGACAAGGTTCAGGTTTATTGCAAAGCAGGTAAGAGAGCAGTCGCTGCAAAAGAAGCTTTAGAAAAAGAAGGCTATAAGAATGTCGAAGTCCTTGGTGGTTACGAAGATGCCGCTAAGAAACTAGGCAAACCATTAGTTAAACCATAACTAGATTTTTAATTTGATAAATCCATGGTCAAAGCTCGAATCCCGAAAGTCGGATTTGTTTCGCTAGGCTGCTCTAAAAATTTAGTCGATAGCGAACGGATTGTGACGGCTCTTCGAGCTGAAGGCTACAAGATTAGTTCGACTTATGATGATTCGGATATCGTAGTAGTCAATACCTGTGGATTTATAGATTCGGCTATCGATGAGTCCTTGGCCGCCATAGGCGAAGCTCTATACGAAAACGGTAAAGTTATCGTTACCGGATGCCTAGGGGCTCGTCAAGAAGCCGGTAAAAATTTTATTAGTGCTCGTTACCCTTCTCTGCTTGGAGTGGTAGGGCCTGGCGAAACTCAGCAGACTTTAGATTTAATTCACGCTAATCTTCCTCCTCCACATGAGCCTTTTGGCTCCTTAGTTCCAAAAGGAGGAATTCTTCTAACACCTCCGCATTATGCATATTTAAAGATTGCTGAAGGATGCAATCACGGATGCACTTTCTGCATTATTCCGTCCCTTAGAGGAAAACTTGTTTCTCGGCCAATTGGCAAGATAATGAGAGAAGCTGAGAACTTAGTCAAAGACGGAGTCAAGGAACTCATTGTTATTGCCCAGGACACGGCTGCCTATGGATCTGATGTTCGTTATAAATTAGATTTCATTGGCGGAAGAGCAGTAAAGACAAAAATCAATGTTCTCTTTGAGGAACTTTCCAAACTTGGTGTTTGGGTTCGACCTCACTATGTCTATCCTTATCTCTCAGTAGATGACTGGATTCCTTTAATGGCGGAAGGAAAAATCCTTCCCTATTTAGACGTACCTTTCCAGCATGCGCATCCAAGAATTCTGAAAGCGATGAAAAGGCCAGGTAGCGAAAACAATCTTGAAAGGATAGAGGCCTGGAGAAAAGCTTGTCCTGATTTAACAATTCGCTCGACATTCATTACAGGGTTTCCTGGTGAGACTGAAGAAGAGTTTCAATATCTTTTGGATTTCCTTAAAGAAGCAAAACTTGATGCCGCTGGCTGTTTTGCATATTCACCGGTTGAAGGTGCGGCTGCTAATGCACTACCTGGCATGCTCCCAGAAGAAGTCAGAGAGGAAAGACGCTGGAGATTGATGCGAGTTCAAGAAGAGATTTCTAAGGAACTCTTGCAGAAAAAGATCGGAAGAAAGGAAACCGTCATTGTTGATGGAATTGATCGCGAACATGACGTGGCTATTGCGAGGTCAAAAGCGCAGTCTCCAGAAGTCGATGGCGTGATTTATATCCAAGACAATCCTAAAGTGAAGCCAGGGGACTTTGCTGAAGTAGAGATTGTGGAAGCTGATAGCTTTGATCTCTATGCTGATTTGGTCTAATGGCAGGTGACCAAATCTATATCTTGAATTTTTCTAGGCCAATACAACTTGGCTCAAAAGGTTGTTATCTCAGCACTCACAGCGATAACAAATTCTTAGGCGTATGGAAATTTTTAGCATAAGGACTCCGTAGCACCCTTCTATCATGGCGATAACTTCTAGCGACGAGTATTCCTAGAACCAAATACAGCATTCCTAGAGCAAATAAATGAAAAAGCTGGGGAAATACCATAGATAGTGAGGCTCCTGTCTGAGATACTCGTACCATGGCTTGAGCTCCTGGCGTGGACGGAATAAAGGAAGCCAGAACTTGCATATTGTAAGGAATGTTTTGCCAGGGGAATAAATAACCCGTAATAAAGACGCAGGGAAGCGAAGTGATAACTGTGGCCTGTACTCCATAAGGAGCTTGTTTAAATAACATGCCAATCAAGCAAGATAAAGCCACAATTGGAAAAGCTAAAAAGATACTGACAATTACAGTGCCTATTAGGTTTTGCGCTGAATTGATCCCATGCCAAGCAAAAGACGCGCCTTCTATGAATAACATCCAGAAAACGCAAATTGACATGACTGCCAAGAAAATGGCTAAATAGCCAGATGTGCTTTCGATGCCTCTAACCAAGGCAAATGGATAGACTTTTTCAGAAAACCAGTCATTAAGTAAAGTAGCTGTGCCAGCTAGAAACACCGTTTGGAAAATAATGCAGAAAACGATAGGCACTGCATAATTTAGATAACCGGAGACTGTGTTGTACATTGGCTGGAAAACAATAGTTGGCGCCCTCATAGCAGCTTCTGCAATCGAACCAAGTGGAACGCCAGCTTCTGCCATATGAAAGCCAATTGCCGTAATTGCTGCCTGTTGAAGCGGACCGCTTACGCCAGCCATTGCCGACTTTGATTCAACAATAAATGCACCATTTGTCAATAACTCTATTGCGGTAGGGATGCCATTAAGCGCATCTTTCATGAATTGTCGAGGAATAGTAATTAAGGCATTGACTTCTCCTTTTTTCATGTCGCTTACGCCATCTGCATGATTTTGTATGACTCCTTTAATGTCTAACTGTGGAGAAGACCTTAGCTGTAGAACAATGGCTCTTGAAACTGGGGTTTGATCAAGATCTGCTATTAAGGCCGTGATATGTTCAGGAAGTTGGGAAGAGTATGGCCAAGCGTAGTACAGAGAATAAAAGACGATTGCAAAAACAAAAAAGGAAAAGCAAGACAAATTAGTTAAAGCCTGCTTTATGGTGGCAAAGTAGCAAGCGCTCCAGCTAGGGCGTGGCGTTTGTAATCTCATGGTTTAGCCACCTCTGCAGTTGCGAGCGCTAGTCTTTTAGCTTCTCTTTTTGTAGCTCGCCTGGTATAGACAAACTTGAGCAATGGCAAACCGAATATAAAAGGAATGATTGCAATAAGAAAGAGTCCTTTAAAGACATCCTCTAAATCATAGATATGTGCTCCAAGCATCCATATTCTTGATTGTCCCTCAATGTACCAAGTTAACGGTAATAATTTGCAGAAGAACTGTAGAACTGGTCCCATTGAATCTATTGGGATAGAAAAGCCTGTGAAAGGAAGTGCCGGAGCTGCATAGCCAGAAGCAATAATTAGAGTAAATCTCCAAGTCGGGGCTAGACCAGCAATTAACACTGCAACGCAGGCGAAAGCATTAAGGCACATTAAGCCAATAATGAACCACAGAAAAAGTGAGCCTGTTGGAGTCCAGCCGCCAAATCCACAGAAAAGAGCAAAGTAGAAAAGCCAAAAAATCGCATACGCAACCCAATAAGGCGTAAGTTTTCCAATCACTGCAGCTGTAATGCTTCCATCGGCGCATTTAAACCATTCAGATATGGTGTTCTGAAAATCCTCCCGAATAATGCAGGTCACAAAACAGAACATCGCACCAACCATGAGAACGCCGGGAAGTAACGTGCTTCCTAGGAAAGGATTAAAGTTAAAAGCCTCATTTCCAATGGCATTAAAACCAGGATGCACAATTGACACGAGTCTTTCTGCATTCGCTGGTCCACTTCCTTTTTGAAGGAAAGCCTGGGCACTATTTTGTAGGGAAAGAGTTGATGCGAGAGTAGCGATTTCTCCTTGTAGAGTGCCGGCTATGGAGTAACGGTTTTCATCGAGATAGATGGTCACTGAAGAGCCTCTGCCTGAGAGCATGTCCTTCATATAGCCAAAGGGGATGACAATGACTCCATAAGTCGAGCCATCCTTCATAGAGTCCATTGCTTCCGGTTGGGAATTAAAGCTCACTAATCCTATGGCTCGATTAGCGTCTAGGGCCGATGCAATTTTGCGGGACATAGGGGTGTTGTCGTTATCGACAAACGCTACTGGTACTTCTGTGATGATGCCTCGTCCTAGAAGCCCCCAGATGACTAGCATCCAGACTAGAGGCATGATTAGGCAGAAAACGATTTCACCAGGATTTTCGAGTAGATTATTGAATTCTCTGAACGTAGTCCTGGTATTGGCAATTAGCAAG
>JAJPXW010000099.1:5255-6516 GCA_021205255.1 Burkholderiales bacterium | reverse complement strand
AATCAACTTCCTGAGATCTTTTCACGCACCCACTAGAGGAAACACCAGCTCAGGAAGAAACCGAGGGCAATATGACAATTGGTCCTGCAGGAGAAAAAACTAGTGGGGTTGGTGAGTCAGATTTACAAGACACAGCTGAGAAAGCCAATGCTTCTGAATCCACTATCTCTGAAAAAGGAATTGAGAATCCAGAGAAGCCGGAGAATCAAGAAAATAAAGTAGATGCGGAAAATAAGGGTTCGGAGAATCAAGAAAAGCCAGAAGCTATAGAAAATCCGGTAGCCCAAGCAGATCTTGAAGAAAAGGCAAACCCGGAAGATAAAGAAGTTCCGGAAGAGAAAGAAAACACAGAAATAGAAATAGAAAACAAGGATGAGACCGATGACAACAAGTAATACGGAACATTCTTACGATTATTTTCGTATATATAACTTTGGGGCTGGTCCTTCAGCGCTTCCTTTGGAAGTCCTGTTGCAAGTCAAAGAGGATTTGCCTTCTTGGCACGGAAAAGGCTATTCAGTCCTAGAGATGGGACACCGCAGTTCTGATTTCCAGAAAATTTGTACGGAAACTTCTAATCTTCTTAAGGAACTCTATGGAATAGGCGAAGATTACGATGTTCTGTTCATGCAAGGAGGCGGTCACTTGCAGTTTGCCATGGTTCCACTGAATTTAAGGACATTTGGTCAGGGCAATTACTGCGTTAACGGAGTCTGGTCTCGCAAAGCATTTGCTGAAGCCGTCCGTATCGGTCAGGCCGCTGAGGCGGTTAGGGTAGAGAATCGGGCACCTCGCCAGGACGAGATTAAGCAGACGGAAGATGCAGGTTTTCTTTATTACTGTTCTAACGAAACAGTAAATGGCATTCGTTACTGGTATGTGCCGCAAACTTCCGACTTATTAGTTTCCGACATGTCTAGTGACTTTCTGTCCCAGAAAGTAGATGTATCAAAATTTGCCATTATCTTTGCAGGAGCTCAGAAGAACTTTGGACCGGCTGGATTGACTGTCGCTATTATTAGAAAAGACATCGTCGGCCGGTGCCCACCGACTGTGCCTTCCATGCTCGACTATAAGACCTACCTCAATAGCGGATCTTTATACAACACGCCTCCTACTTTTGCGATCTACGTTGCCGATCTAGTTTGCCGTTGGTTAATTAAGGAAGGCGGACTAGAGGAAATGGAAAAGCGCTCTCTTATTAAGAGTGGCATGCTCTACGATGTCATAGATAATTCCCGAGGCTTCTATAACAACAAAG
>JAJPXW010000099.1:0-5245 GCA_021205255.1 Burkholderiales bacterium | reverse complement strand
CGCAGTCGCTCCCGCATGAACGTAGTCTTTAATTTAGAAGACGAAACTTTGAATGAAGAGTTCCTTGATGAAGCTAGGGAGCAGAAACTGGAAAATCTTAAAGGCCATCGCATTCTCGGTGGCATGCGCGCTTCTCTATACAACGCCGTACCGGTAGAAGCAGCCGAAAAGCTTGCTGAATTCATGGTTGGCTTTGCGCAAAGGCACAGGTAACGGAAAGCTTAGGAGAAATCGAATGAGCAATTTACCTGAAGACGTAGAGAAGAAGGTAGCTCCGATTAGAAAAGAAATCGATAGGATTGATACGGAACTTGTCAAGCTGCTGAATGAAAGAGCTCAATGCGCCAGGGCTGTCGGTGTTATTAAAAGTCAGACGGCTTCACCGGTTTTCCGGCCGGAGCGCGAAGGTGACGTTATACGCAATGTAGTCTCTAAAAGTCATGGCCCCTTGGAGTCCAATAGCCTAGCCGCAATTTTCCAGGAAATTATGAGCGCCTGCCGTGCTCTAGAAAGAAATACATCAGTCGCTTACCTAGGGCCTAAAGGCACCTTTAGCGAGATGGCCATGGAAAAGAAGTTCGGTACGACAGTTAATGGCATCCCCTGCGATCAGATTGAAGAAGTGTTTAGGGCAGTAGAGGCTGGGACGGCGCAATTTGGTATTGTGCCGATGGAAAACTCCACTGAAGGCTCAGTTAATAGGACAATGGATAGCCTACTAAGAACCAGCCTGACGATAATCGGTGAAATTTCCGTACCAGTGCACCATAATCTTCTCACCCAGAGTGGAACTATGGACGGGATAGAAAAAATCTATTCCCATCCGCAGTCTCTTGGTCAATGCGTAGGTTGGCTCAATAGCCATGCATCGGGAATTCCACGTTTTCCGGTTTCTAGTAACGGAGAGGCAGCAAGAAAGGCGGCGCAAGATCCGACGGCGGCAGCTATCGCTGGAGAAAAAGCCGCTGGCGCCTACTGTTTGCAAATTGCCGCAGCCCATATTCAAGACGATGCCAGTAATCGTACGCGCTTTGTTGTTTTAGCTAACCAAGGCACCATGCCTTCATCGCCTCCAGGTCAAGACAAGACTTCCCTCATTGTCTCTGTGCCTAATAAAGCAGGTGCCATCTATCATGCGCTTAAGCCTCTGGACGACCATGGCGTATCCATGACAAGGTTCGAGTCAAGACCGGCCAGAAATGGTACTTGGGCCTACTACTTCTATATTGATATAGAAGGGCATGCCAAAGACCCGAAGATCGCCAATGCGCTTAATGATTTAAAAAACGCTTGTGGCTTTTTTAAGAATCTTGGATCCTATCCATTCGAAGAAGACTATGGCCATAAGAATAACGAAGGAGCAAGGATGTGAAAGATACAAGCCTGTCAGCGCCGTCATGGATTACTTCCTTGGCTAAATACAAGGCTTCCAAGCCAATAGAGGAAGTAGCTGCGGAACTAGGATTTAAGCCCGAAGAAATCGTCATGCTCGGAGTCAATGAAAATCCTCTAGGCATGTCGGAAAAAGTACGGGATAAGATTGCTAAAGCCGCACTGTCTCTGAACAGATATCCGGACGCCGATGCCTGCTACCTTCAAAAAGCTTTGGCTACTAAATATAAAGTGCCTCAGGATTGGGTGGTTGTCACCAGTGGCTCTAGCGAATTATTAGGACTAGCTGCGCAATCAATGCTCTCCGAAGGCAAGAACGCAATTTTCCCCCAATATTCCTTTTCTCTTTATCCGATGGTGACCCAACTTTGCGGGGCAACTGCAAAGGAGGTTCCGGCTACGGAAGATTTCAATGCCGATCTAGACGCTATGCTCGATGCCATCGATGAAAACACGCGGCTTATCTTCCTTACTAATCCAAATAATCCGACAGGAACTTTTCTTAGTGAAAAACAGATCGTAGATTTCTTGGAGAAGGTACCTCCGGAAGTAATGGTGCTTTTTGACGAGGCCTATGCCGAGTTCCTTGAAGATGATCTGAGACCGGACACAGTGGAAATCGTGAAGAGATTTCCAAACGTGCTGACCGCCAGGACATTTTCAAAAGCTTATGGATTGGCTGGTTGCCGTGTAGGTTATGGTATTTCTCGGCCGGAAGTGCTTGATATTATTAATCGAGTTCGTCATCCATTTAATTTAAACGACCTTTCGCAATTGGCTGCCATGACGGCCTTGGAAGACCAGGAATTCCTTCAAAAGACGCTTGACAATAACCAGAAGCAAAGAAGTCTATTAGCCGAGCGGTTTTCTCAATGGGGATTGCCATATATGGGTCTTCACGCTAATTTCGTTACCGTAAAGGTAGGAGACGGAAAAGACGTAGCGGAGCGCTTGAAGAAAAAAGGGATCATGGTTCGCGACTTGAATTCCTATTCATTGCCGGATTGGATCAGAGTAACAGTGGGAACTGAAGAGCAAAATAAAAAATTTCTTAGTGAATTGAAGAATATCCTTGAAGAAAGAGGAGCGCTTAATTGACCACTATGACCATTATCGGTTGTGGCCTTATCGGCGGTTCCATGGCCTTGAGCTGGAAAAAAGCAGGAATTATCGATGAAGTCATAGCCTGTGACCACCGTGAGTCCAACATGCAAGCTGCTCTTGAGCTAGGAGTAGCTGATAAAGCCGAAGTGACGGATGTGGGTTCCACCCGCTGCATAGTCATAGAAGCGGCTAAAAAAGGTCTCGGTGGAAAATTTAACCAGTACGCCCCCTGCCATCCTATCGCTGGTGGTGAGCTGCCTGGCGTGAAATATGCGGATGCCGATTTGTTTTTAGGTAAGAAAATAATTTCCACTCCGACAGACGGCATGGATCCTAAGTATGTTAAGGCAATGGAAGATTGGTGGACAAAAGCCGGAGGCATTGTGCAGACTATGTCGCCGGAAGAGCACGACAGTATTTTCGCTGCCGTCAGCCACTTGCCCCATGTGCTTGCCTATACGCTAGTCGATATGATTGCTAGGGAACCGAGAGCGCAAGACAAGTTGCAGATGGCTGGAGCCGGTTTTAGGGACTTCACCAGGATAGCTTCAAGTTCTCCAAGGATGTGGAGAGATATTTGCTTAACGAACCAGCCGGCAATCTCCGCTGAATTAAAGAGATTTCGTCAAGCACTGGACGAAGTTCAGCAAGTGATTGACGCTAAGGACGGAGATCGGATTGAGGCTATCTTTGAAAACGCCATGAGAAATCGCCGTGGCTTAGTTTTCCCGCCAAATCCGCCTAAGCGTGAACCGAGATAGAGTGAAATAGAAAGAGAAACTTATGCTTTTATGCAAGGCTAAAGGTATAGATATAGTGCTAGAAGCGCAGCTAGAGCTGTAGTAAAGGCAAAAGCAAAAATATCCGACACTTTTGAGGCAAAAAGGTATGACAGATATTAAATATATAAAGCCAATCAAAAGAGTGGAAGGCACGGTAAGCCTACCTGGCTCCAAAAGCATCTCCAACAGAGCGTTGCTTCTTTCCGCCTTAAGCACCGGAACCACTGAACTAAGCAATCTTTTAGTGGCCGAAGACACTGACATGATGATTGGTGCCTTGCGTAAGCTAGGAGTGTCGGTTGAACAGGATGGCACAGACGTGAAAGTTGTCGGATGTGCTGGTCACTTTCCAAATAAGGTAGCTAATCTATTTCTAGGCAATGCTGGAACTGCTATGCGCCCGTTAGCGTCAGTCCTTGCATTCTCCGGAGGAGAATATGTGCTCGACGGCGTTCAGAGGATGCGTGAAAGGCCGATGCAATATTTAGTAGAAGCTTTGAATTCTGTTGGCGCCCATATCGTTTGCATGGAAAAGCAAGGCTTTCCGCCACTAAAGATTTTTCCAGCCACTAAGCTCCTAAGCGATACCATTAACATCAAAGGCAACGTCTCAAGTCAATTCGTTACCGGTCTTTTAATTAATGGACCATTAGTAGCCCCGCATAGCGGTCTATATATACATATAGAAGGGGAGCTTGTTAGTTCACCCTATGTATCGCTGACTTGCCAGATGATGGGTAGATTTGGTGTCGTCACCCACACGGAATTAGATAATTACTTTGTCCCGCAGCATCCCTATATTTCACCTATAAAGTTTCTAGTCGAAGCCGATGCCTCTAGCGCTTCCTACTTCCTTGCTCTTGGTGCATTAGTAGGACCACTGACAGTGGAAGGAATAGGCAGGGATAGCATTCAAGGCGATGCGACTTTTGTTGAGTATCTAGCAAAAATGGGAGCGACAGTCGTTAGGAGCAATGACCACATTAAGACTGCTCCTCCATTTAATGGCCATAAGTTGCGTGGCATAGACGAAGACTATCGGCAAATTCCAGATGCCGCTATGACTATCGCAGCGATAGCTCCCATGTGCGAGGGTAGAACAGTTTTAAGAGGCATCGGTAGCTGGCGGGTAAAAGAGACCGATCGCATTGAGGCTCTAGCTACTGAGCTTTCAAAAACAGGAGCCGCTGTGGAATACGGTGAAGACTGGATGGCTATAGAGCCGCCCGCTAAGCTTCAGGGTGGCAGGTTCGCTACGTATAACGACCACCGCATAGCAATGTGCATGTCGCTGATTGCAGCCGGAGGCGTTCCAGTTGAAATTGAAAACCCATCCTGCGTAGCGAAGACCTTCCCAGATTTCTTTGAGCGGCTTGCAAGCGTAACGGAAGAAGATAATGACTGAAAAAGTCGATGTCATCACCATAGATGGTCCAGTAGCCTCCGGTAAAGGCGCTGTCTCCGATGGCGTAGCCAAAGCACTTGGTTTCCATGTGCTAGATAGCGGTGCCCTCTACCGCTTAACGGCTTTAGAAGTATTAAATCAGAAAATAGATCACGACAATGCCGAAGCCTGTGCTCAAGTAGCAAGAAACTTAAAGCCGCTGTTTTCCGGAGGCAACATATTTTTAGATGGCAAAGATGTGACAAACGCAATTCGGGCTGAAGAAGTTGGACTTCTTGCCAGTAAAGTTGCGACGTATCCAGCCGTTAGGGAAGCACTTTTCGCGTTACAGAGGAACGCTGCCGTCCCGCCAGGACTCGTAGCTGATGGGCGTGATATGGGCACTGTGATATTCCCTAATGCCCTATTAAAAATTTTTCTAACCGCAAGTGCCGAATCGAGAGCAGAAAGAAGATATAAGCAGTTGAAAGAAAAAGGGATAGATAGTAACATTCACGCTCTTGTGGCTGATCTTAAGGCTAGGGATGAAAGGGATACAACCCGTTCAGCTTCGCCTTTAGTG
>JAJPXW010000012.1 GCA_021205255.1 Burkholderiales bacterium | reverse complement strand
GGAATTAAAATAAATCTCTTTTTTCCCCTTGCCTCCTGTTGTTGCCTTTACTCTTACTTTTGAACCAAGCGTAGCGCCAAATTGCGTAGCCCAACTGTCGCAGGAAGATGGAAGTTCCGTCTTTTTGATCTGGTGGGATTCGCTTTTGTCAGGATTATTTACATTGGCCGCTAGCTCCTCTGTCTGTCGAACTGAAAGCCCTTTGGCAATAATCAATTCTGAAAGCTTCAGTTGTTGCTCCGTAGTCAATGGCAAGAGTGCGCGGGCGTGGCCGGCATCAAGCTCTCCATTTTTTAAGTACTCCTGAATTTGAGGAGGTAACGCTAGTAGCCTTATTAAATTAGTGACATAAGGGCGTGAGCGACCAATTGCCTTTGCTGCTTCCGCATGGGTAAATGTAAATTCCTCCATTAACCTTTTAATGCCTTGCGCGGCGTCAATGGCATTTAAGTCTTCACGTTGGATATTTTCAATTAGTCCTATAACCAGAGCACCTTTATCGTCCACATCGACAATATTGACTGGAATTTTCTTTAATCCAGCAACGCAAGCAGCCCGATAGCGCCTTTCACCAGCGAGAATTTCATAATCTCCGCTTTCTATTTTCCTGACAGTGACTGGATTTACTAAACCATTGTCCTTCACCGATTCAACGAGATCTTCCACATCTTCGTCAGTTAGACCGGTGCGTGCCTGATATTTCCCTGGTTGCACCCGGCTAATTGGCAACTCCATCAGACCACTTGAATTCTGCTTAGGATCAAAAACTTCCGCTACGCTCTTAACGCCAAACATATCGGTCAACTGCGTACCTAGCCCACGATTCTTTTTACTTGCCATTTATACAAGATCCTATTTTCTGACCCGCTGCCCGATCTTTTCTCTAGTGACAAATTCCTGAGCAAAGTATCTATAGGCTTGAGACCCTCTACAAGATTTGTCATAAAGCAGTCCTGGAAGCCCGTAGCTAGGTGCTTCGGCTAATCTGACATTAGTTGGAATGACTGTTCGGTATACCCTATCGCCGAAAAATGAAGTCAACTGCTCGCTTACTTCCCTCTGGAGAGTGATACGAGGATCAAATTTCACTCTTAGAAGACCGGAAATGACAAGATCCGGATTAATGTGCTCCCTGACGGCTTTCACACTAAGGACTAAATCGGATACGCCTTCCAAAGAAAAGTATTCGCAGGTCATTGGAATAATGAGTCCCTGGGATGCGCAAAACGCATTAACGGTCAATACCGAAAGAGCGGGCGGACAATCGATAATGATCGTTTCGTAGGAATCATGGACTGGGTTTAGTGCTTCGGCAAGCCTGAGTTCCTTACCTTTTCTATCGACTAGTTCTTCTTCGGCTCCAGCTAAGCGGCGATTAGTCCCAAGCACATCGAACAGTCCTTTCTTCGATTTCCTGACTGCTTCCGATACGGAGGCTTCCTTATTCAATACTTCGTATACGCCTGGGTGGACGGATGCCTTATCGACTCCGCAACCGGTAGTAGCGTTACCCTGGGGATCAAGATCGATAATCAATACTTTGACGTTCATTTCTGCCAGGGCAGCGGCTAAATTAACGGCGGTGGTTGTCTTACCAACTCCGCCTTTTTGATTGGCTACGCTATATATTTTTGCCATTTATGTCTTTGTATAAGATTGTTTCAATTAACAAAAACCCTGATATTGTCCAAAGTAAATGAGATACCCTTACCATTCTATGTGACTAAATATAGCTTTATATTATGAAAAGTAGGCTTCCACGTATAAGAGAAGCCCTTGTTTATATCGACTCGAAGGCAACACTCAGTGGCGGACAATACAACAATTTCAGGAGACCAAATAATTCTCCCCTCCTCCATCACGGCTGAGAATTCCGCTGGTCTTTGGAAGCAGATTCTAGCCCGCGAGAAGTCTAAACAATTTACAACTATTGATGCCGGTTCCCTTTACTTTTGCGATGAATCCGGACTAGCACTTCTTTTTAGAATCGAGCATCAGACTGCGATTTTTAAGCTCGTCAACATCACCCCGGAAGTAGAGCAGCTCTACAAGGTGATGACAAAGAATTTAAAAGCTGGTCCGACACAGAAACGCAAATATCCAGGCATTCTTGAATCGGTGGGTATGTGGCTCGCCAAATCCTTGCACGATATCAAGGAAAGCATTGCGTTTTTCGGTAGTGCTCTTTGCGCCTCCTTCTATGTCATCTTTCATCCAAGGGAGATCCGTCCCAAAGAAATAGTTTCGGTTAGCGATACTTCCGGCACCGACGCAGTTGCCATTGTCTGCCTGATTGGCTTTCTAATGGGAGTCATTATTGCTTTTGAAATAGCTTTAATCGCTCAGATATTCGGAGCTGTGATCTTTGTGGTCAACGGCATTGGAATTGCCATGACCCGGGAACTTGGTCCATTAATGACAGCTATTCTTTTTGCTGGCCGTTCTGGCTCAGCGTTTGCCGCGCAGTTAGGTACGCAGAAAGTAAGTGAGGAGTTGAACGCTTTGACGACCTTTGGTCTTGAGCCTATGTACTTCCTAGTGATTCCGCGCCTAATCGCCGCCTCCATCGTTGTACCTATCCTGTCGGTTTTCGCCATGCTTGCGGGTATTATCGGTGGCGGCATTGTTATGGGTCTCTACGACATCTCCTTCACCCAGTTTTACGTTCAACTGATGAAGTCCATCACGGTAACCGACATCTGCTTTGGCCTTTTTAAAGCTGTCATCTTTGGCTTTGTCATAGCTCTTATCGGTTGCGAATGTGGAATTCATACAGGTGCTGGCGCTTCGGCCGTTGGAGAGTCGACAACAAAAGCCGTAGTTAAGAGCATCGTTTGGATAGTGGTCATCGACGGTGTAGCCGCTCTGCTAGCGAATAGGTTAGGGGTCTAGACAATGGCAACCGAAAACGAAAAAGAAAAAGAAAACAAAAACGAGAACGAAGAGAAGAAACCTGTCATAACAGTTGAAAACCTCACGATGGGATGGCCGGGAAAGATTCTCCTGCAAAACGTAAGCTTTCAAATTCTGCAGGACCAGATCGTTTTTATTCTCGGTGGTTCAGGATGCGGAAAATCTACATTGATGAAAACCATTATCGGTCTAAATCCACCAATGGCAGGCGATATTCTGATTAGAGGTAAAAGCATTGTTACTTCAGGAGCAGAAATTCCTGAAATCCAAAGAAGTCTAGGCATCATGTACCAAAGCGGTGCCCTCTTTGGCTCTATGACGGTTTTGGAGAATGTTCGTTTCCCCTTGGATCAATTCACGAAATTGCCCATGGCCGCAAAAGATCTAACTGCCCGTGAACTTCTAGCAGTACTTGAAATGCCTCAAGCAGCTAACCTAATGCCGGGTGAGCTCTCGGGTGGCATGATAAAAAGAGCTGGTATTGCCCGTGCCCTTGCGCTAGGCGCAACTATTCTCCTGTTAGATGAACCGAGCGCCGGCCTTGATCCGATCACATCCGCAAACTTAGATGAAACTATACTTAGTTTAAGGAAGAATTTAAACTGTACGTTTGTGATAGTAAGTCACGAGTTGGATAGCATCTTCAGAATTGCTGACAGGTGCGTGATGCTCGATCCAATCACAAAATCAATAATTGCGGACGGTCCTCCCGAAAAGTTAAAAACTAGCTCCCCCAATCCTTGGGTGCGACAATTTTTTAGTGGAGACCCTGATCCAGGATTTACGTCATGAGTGGTAAGAAAGTTTATATATCGCTGGGCATATTCGTTTTCGTGGGCATTGCCCTGGCACTTGTCGGAATAGGACTATTGGTTGGGCCGCGCCTCTTCCAACCAGCGTCCATGGTGGAAACCTACTTTATATATTCCATCAGCGGACTAGAAGTTGGTTCTCCAGTAAAGTTTCGTGGAATTGAAGTCGGACAAGTTCGTGAGATTGCTCTTTCTTCCGAAGCCTATCCCGAGGCCGGTCAGGACCTTCTTACGGAAACCCATTCGCTTGCCGTAGTCAGGCTCGAGCTCTATATGAAGCCCGAGGAACTTCAGAGTGAGTTGAC
Source organism: Burkholderiales bacterium (assembly GCA_021205255.1). Lineage (GTDB taxonomy): Bacteria > Pseudomonadota > Gammaproteobacteria > Burkholderiales > Burkholderiaceae_F > JAJPXW01. The sequence goes on along the minus strand of JAJPXW010000012.1, from coordinate 2,617 downwards.
AGAACTCGTCGCCAAAGGGCTTCGCATTCAGACTCAGCTTGCTGGAATTACAGGGTCTCTTTACTTATCCGTTGAGTTCCTAGATCCTAAGAAATATCCAGCTAGTCGTATTACTTACGATTGGACTCCTAAATACTCTGTTATCCCATCGGCTCCTAGCCTAAGTAATGAAGTCGTAGAGAACGTCAAGAACTTCCTTGCCGACCTTGACGATATGCATATCCAGGATTCTTTACAAGAAACTATCCCTGCCTTTAATTCCCTATTAAAGAATCTCGACAGACTTTCGGGTTCTGTCAATCCGAATCTGATTAATAATATCGGCTCGACTTTAAGCAACCTTTTGAAGACAGCCGACAATAAGTTGACGCAATTCGATGTTCAGCAAGTCAATGGCCTTATAGACCAAATACAGGGAGCAATGAAGGATTTTGAAACAATGGCCGCCAAGACTCAGGCAACTGCATTGATTCAAAGTTTGACGAATTTATCCAATCGACTCTCGACTATGCTTGGCAGCAATCAGTACGATGTCACACAAATTCTGACGAATATAGGCAGAGTTTCACAAAATCTGCAAGGACTTATAAGAGAATTATCCAACAATCCAGGAGCGCTATTTTCTAGGACGCGCCAAGCTAGTCCTCGTGTACTTCAATAAAACATAGGAGAACCACATGTACAAAAAGTTAATTTTGGCGTGCATAGCCTTAGGCCTGACAGGATGCAGTCTCCTGCCGGAGCGTCCTCCTTTAAATTACTTCGGCCTGATCTTGGATCCACCTCCTGCTTCAATGATTAAAAAGAATTCGAGAGCCTCGATCAGAATTAATCCACCTACGGTTTCCGAAGCCTATGGCACTTCCCGCTTCTATATTCGTGGAGAAGGCGAACAGTTCTACCAAAGCGATGAAAATCGGTACTTGACTCAACCTAGCGAACTGATTGGAGAAGCAATAAGAAACTGGTTTTCACAAACTGGCCCGTGGAAAACGGTGCTGTCACCGAATTCCATTGCTCCAACTAGCTACCAGATGATCGTTTACGTTCCTCAGTTCTATACGAATGCTAGCGTTAACCCACCAGTAGCGGAAATCTCCATGGAGATATCGGTTATAAGCTCGACTTCTGGCTCATTGGTATTCCATAAGAATTACAAAGCTGAAACACCAGTTACTGAAAACTCTGCAAATGGCCTAGCTCTTGCCTTTAAACAATCCTTAACTCAGATTCTCGAAGAGATGACTCCCGAATTGCAAAAGAAATTCTAGTTTTCTGACCACTCTTCTAATATGGGAAGGTCTATCACTAATGAAAAGATGGACCTTCTTTTGTTATGCCGTACAAACTGTATGGCGAACAATTTCCCTTTCGCTAGCGGAAAATATTAAGACAAGTCGCCTAATTGAGAGGGTGGCAGTCTGTTCACCATAATGGCGATTAAAAATCTGATTCTTAGCCACATTGAGGACTTTTTCTAGGTCCTGTTTTTCTTTGACATATTTGAGTTCAACTACCCAATGTACAGAACCAATTGTGTACTCCAGGTCACTTCTGCCTTTTACATTATGTCCCTCGGTCGATACATCTAGGCCTGCGCCTTGCAGAATGAGCATAGTTGCAGTTCGAACCCTAGATCCGCTGATCAGAGAAAAACCTTCATGATCTATTGTCCGAAAAGCGTTGTTGAGCTTCATCACAACGCTTGTCGAATCATTCTCTTTGAAATCTTTCAGAATCCCGCAAGCCCCTACTTCTGTCAGCGTTTTTCTGTTAAGAAGTTGAGAAAGGTATAACGAACCCACGGACTTTTTCACTTCGTCATTAGGAAAGCCGAGTGTGACAATCCTTTCCATTGGATCAAATGCTTTTATTGTTAGATATCCTGTTTGGGCCAATAGTGCCAATTTGTCCAAATGCTCTGGTATCAAAGTTGTGTGAAAAAAATTAACGGGTACAGAAATACCTTGCACAAATTGAATGAAATTAGTCTGAGCATCTGTACTAAAACATTGTTGCAAGATTTCAGGCTCTCCACCGCTATTAAACCAATATGGCAGAAAACCACTTAGTGGATCTGAAAGAAAACTTAGGATTGACCAAGGAGGGGAAATATGACTTTTGTAATTTTTGTAGTTTAAGACGAAACTGTAACCACTGTAGTACCCTATTAATTTATCTATTAATTCTTGCTCCCTAATATTCAAGGTTGTAGAAGCTTCAGAGAGATAGTCCGTAAAGTTAGCTTTTAATTCCTCGCTCGTAAAACCTAAAAAATGGGCGTAAGAAGGCGTACAAGAAAGGTCTCTTAGGTTTCTAATGTTTCTAAATAAACTAGTTTGACAAAAATTAGCAATTCCGGTGATAAAAAGAAATCGAAAACACTTTTCATTGGATCCGATTACGGTATAGAAATTAGATAATTGCTTCCAAATCAAACTAAAGCTAGCAGAATCATCTATGTATTCTGTTAATGGTGCATCGTATTCATCCACTAACAAAACAATTGAAGACCTTTCTTGCCTGCTCAACCAATTGGAAACTTGAATAGGAAAAGGTTGAGGACTTTCTCTAACAAATTGGAAACCATGATGTGAGAAAGCACTCACTACGATTC
>JAJPXW010000213.1 GCA_021205255.1 Burkholderiales bacterium | reverse complement strand
GAAGTCTTTATGCTTGCTGTAATACCAGATCATGAGCTTAAGAAATATGACGCCGAAATTTTTACGTTCAATGACCATGCCTTCCGTTATTGCCACGATGATAAGGATCAGGAGTGGTTTTGTGCTTCAGATATTTGCCACTATCTAGGTTACGAAGACGCTGCAACTAAATTAATCGAGTGCGGAGTCAATAACCGTAAAAGACTGTTTGTGCTGTCAGGGCAAGCGCTCCCCTGTATTTCCAAAGCTGATTTCATGGAAGTGCTAGAGAGAAGCAATACCGAGCAAGCAGTGGAATTATTTTTAGGTATGTGCGGTCAGGATTTGCCAATTTCATTTGACCAATCAGAGCAACCCCAAACAGGAAATCGACTTTCGAAAGACAGTAACAAAGTTGTAAAGTCGCATGAACTGCACCTGAAAGACAGTGTAATGAACAATTTAAATTTGGGTGCTTTCGAGGCGAAAGAAATAGAGGCGGATATGCTTGAAGATGGCAGCACATTATCAGTGGATTCACTAATCGTTCCAAAGCAAGTCGTGATCAACGGTAAGGAAGATTGGGTTATTGACGCTAAAGAGTTATATAGTTTTCTTAATCCAGCTAGTCCGTATAGCGCCTGGATAAGATATCTTATCAGGGCATATGGATATCAAGAAAATATAGATTTTGTTGGTTCGCCTTCGGAAGACCTTTATCTCTCGCTTCCCGTGGCTCGTGAAATTTGCATGACCGAGCCTAAGCAAGCAGGAAGACAAGCAAGGTTTTATATAGTAGCTTTTCAAAATAAGCATCGGAACGACCAAGTCGAAGCTATTGAAGAGAAATCATCTTCTGACGATTCTTCAGTATCTTCAAAATCGCCTTCCGGTTCAGAAAACACATTAGAAGAGAAACAGAGTTCGGAAGGATTTGAGGCCAGTCAACAGGGGAACAAAGAAAACGAAGTAAACCAAGTAAACGAAGAAACGGAAGTTGAAGACGCATCTTCTGCAGAGGAAGAAACATCTGAAGAATATTTGGATTTAGTTGAAGCTTCAAAAGATCTAGGTGTGGGAATCCAATTTCTATACCAATATTTAGACGACATAGGATGGCTAATTCCTGGGACAGACGAGCCAAGAATATGGGCTGTTCACCAAGGTTGGATGGTCTACGATATTGAGCAAGCAGATGGAGGGAGCACGCCAGGTCTCTTAACTTCCGAGGGCTTTGATGTGTTGGAGAATAAGCTTGTCAAGTTAGGCATTATTACTTTAGTTCCTTGACAATATAGAAGCTAGTAGCCTTCTTAATCTCCAACGGGTGGTATTAGTGGCGTCAGCGGCATGATTGAAAATGATTGAAAGTTAGGCTGAGGCAAAAGTACCACCCATGGCCTTATCCCTTGTCTCTTATTCAGGTTTTTCTCCGAAGAGGGAGAGAAGTCATTGCCCTGGAAATTGGCTATCGTGCGTTAGGAGCTCAAAATCCTCGGAAACTGGGTCATAGGCATAAAGATTCCCCTCTTCTATATCGATATAGAGAGCATGAAGTTCGAGCTCCTTCCTATCGACTTTTTCTCTAATCCAGTCGTAAGAAAGAAGATTATTTATGGAAAGCAGGATTGCTCCTTCTTCAATGTGCCGGCTTCTAGTTCGGGCGTCATCGTCTTCAGTCAACTCGTTTATTCGGTCAAGGGCTGAATTAGCAATAGTTAGCCAAGTAAAAATAAAGCTTTCGTTACAGATTGCGTGAGGATTCATTAAACCGGCAATACCACCGCAATTGGAATGTCCCATCACTATGATGTGTTTGATATGCAGATGGTTAATTCCATACTCCACGGCTGCCAAAACGGAATTAGGTCCGCTCACTTGACCTTCGGCAGGTATGAGAGCCGCTACATTTCTTACTACAAAAAGCTCACCAGGATTACAGTCGAGAAGGATTGCCGGATCTACCCTGGAGTCACAGCAGGAGATTACGAGGCAAAGAGGCTTCTGTCCATGCTTTAAGTCTTCATAGAAGTTGCGGTCTTCTGCGTAAAACTCCTTTTTGAAGTTCTGAAAGCCTTTAATTAGCAAATGGAAATTCTTCAATTTCTTTTCTCCTCACAGCCAGCCCAACTCTAATTACCTATTGGAGTGTATCTCTTTGAGAATTGCTCTTTTCACTTACCTTTACTTGCGTTCTAGAAAAACTCAACTACTTGCGGCAGTAGCAAAACTAATGCTAACGCACTAATTTTGTGCCCTTATTTGGGGGTTGATAAATAGTAGGAATTAGGGTTCAGCATAAACTTTTCCTATTTGTGATTATCTGGGCTTTTATGCCTTACTTTTGCATTCAAGCTCTAGATCCTTTGCACGAAGTATCAGTTTAAGGTGAACGAACGTGATCAAAGAAAAGCAGGAGACCTCTTATCTATTTGGCAGTAATGCCCCGTATGTAGAGGAGCTCTACGAAAACTATCTACAAAATCCCTCGTCAGTTGATGAAGAATGGCGCAAATTTTTCGACCAGATGCAGAATATGCCTGCTTCTGACGGAAATATTGCTACTCATGACGTAGCACATACTCCAATAATACAGGCACTTGCTCAGCGTAGGCCTGCCAGTGCGACGGCTGCAGCCGTCTGTGAAAGCGAGTTGGGAATTGCACGCAAGCAGGTAGCAGTTGAATCCTTGATTAGCGCCTACCGGTTTCTTGGAACCCGCAAGGCCGATCTCGATCCGCTGCGTAGGAAAGAGCCCCCAGAAATTCCAGAGCTCGACCCAGCTTTTTATGGATTGACTGAAGCCGATATGAACGTCACTTTTTCAACATCCGACACATATTTCGGACCGGAGAAAATGACGCTGAGGGAAATTATCGATGCGTTGCACCAGACCTATTGCGGAACTCTCGGAATTGAGTTCATGTACATTTCCGATCCTACGCTCAGGACTTGGTGGGAGCAAAAGCTCGAATCAATTCGTTCTACGCCAAACTACGATGCCGAAGAAAAGAAAAAGATTCTTAAAAGACTGACGGCAGCAGAAGGATTGGAAAGGTACCTACACACTAAATACGTAGGGCAAAAGCGCTTTTCTTTGGAAGGTGGCGAAAGCTTTATTGTTTCTATTAATGAGACAATTGAAAGGGGCGCTAAAGATGGCATTGAGGAAATAGTCATCGGAATGGCTCACCGAGGCCGTCTGAATGTTCTTGTCAATACTATGGGGAAGGCCCCAACCGATTTGTTCGCCGAATTCGAAGGTAAATACAAAGCCGCCGATCTAGCAGCTGGCGATGTTAAATACCATAATGGATTTTCCAGCGATGTGCTGACACCATCTGGACCGATGCACCTTGTTCTTGCTTTCAATCCATCTCACTTGGAAATTGTCGATCCAGTGGTAGTTGGTAGTGTTAGAGCTAGACAAGACAAGGCCAATGATCCGAACGGCAAGAAAATCATGGGTGTTCTAGTTCACGGGGATGCTGCCTTTGCTGGCCAGGGCGTAGTGATGGAAACTTTAAACCTAGCTGACACCCGAGGCTATGGCACTGGTGGAACGATGCATATCGTCATTAATAACCAAATCGGATTTACAACTTCCGACCCACGCGATAAAGGCTCGTTCACTTATAGTACCGATCCAGCCAAGCTAATTGAAGCGCCAGTGCTACATGTAAACGGAGACGATCCGGAAACAGTGGTTTTAGCTACGCGGCTAGCCATGGAATACAGGGATGTATTTAAAAAGGATGCATTTGTAGACTTAGTCGTATTCCGTCGTCTAGGCCATAACGAACAGGATACACCGTCGCTTACTCAGCCTTTGATGTACAGGAAAATTAGCGAACATCCCGGTACTCGAGAGGTCTATGCTAGAAAGCTTATTTCTCAGGGTGTGATAACTGAAGAAGAAGCTAAGCAGATGGTTCAACACTATCGCTCCATGCTTGAAAGCGGATCTATCCAAGAGCTGGTGCCCACTGTACAAAGCGCTGAAAGGGCGGGTCAAGAGTGGAGTAGATTCAATGGCAACTGGAAAGCGAAGATCAATACGGGCGTTCCAGTACAGGAACTTAAACGCTTAACTGAAATTATTACGGAGATTCCACCGGACTTTAAAGTTCATCCACTTTTAGGAAAAGTTATTCATGATCGCCGCGCCATGATGAACGGTGAGATAAGAGTGGATTGGGGTTTAGCCGAGCATTTGGCTTTTGCCACATTACTGACTGGGGGCTATCCAGTCAGAGTCTCAGGTGAAGATTCCGGTAGAGGCACTTTCTCGCATCGACATGCAGTTTGGCATGACCAAGGTCGTAGAAGCTGGGATACCGGTACTTGGATTCCTCTTGAACATTTGTCGCCTAAACAGGCTAAATTTACCGTTATCGATTCTGTGTTGTCGGAAGAAGCCGTACTTGCTTTTGAATATGGCTACGCAGGAGCAAATCCTGATTGCCTGACTATTTGGGAAGCTCAGTTTGGCGACTTTGCTAATGGCGCCCAAGTTGTTACGGACCAGTTCATTAGCTCCGGAGAAGCCAAATGGGGACGCAAGTCGGGTCTTACGCTTCTTTTGCCGCATGGCTACGAAGGCCAAGGACCGGAACACTCATCGGCAAGAATAGAGCGTTACCTGCAACTAGCAGCCGACGATAACATGTTGATAACACAGCCAACGACCGCATCCCAGATTTTCCACGTCTTGCGTCGTCAACTGGTGGATAAGCTTCGTAAACCGCTGATCGTATTTTCACCGAAGAGCCTGCTACGAAACAAAGCTGCGGCCTCTGACCTAACTGAGCTTGCGAATGGTAGCTTCCGGTTCATTATTGGTGAGCAGGATAAACGCATAGACCCTGAAACAGTGACGCGTCTACTGTGTTGCACCGGTAAGGTCTATTACGACTTAGTTAAGCACCGTGAAGAACTAGGAGCATTTACAACGGCTGCCATTAGGATAGAACAGCTCTATCCATTGGATCAGGATCTGCTGAACTCAACAATGGATGTCTACCCCAACCTGAAGGAGGTTGTGTGGGTACAAGATGAACCGCAAAACCAAGGTGCCTGGAACTATATGCATCAATATCTGCTAGCGGCAATGCCCGTAGGGTCTCGCCTTGGCTATGCAGGTAGACCTGCATCCTCATCGCCAGCAAGTGGCTATGCAAGTAAGCACCATGAGGAGCTCAAGCAATTGCTTACGGATGCTTTTGGTCCTCTTAAGGGATTTGTGCAGATTAAGTAATTGCGCTGGGCGTAAAGCCCGAGCATTGGAGAATAAAACATTATGTCAGTAGTACAAATAGTAGTTCCGGAGCTCTCTGAGTCAGTATCCGAGGCGAGTTTGCTTGAATGGAAGAAGAAAGTTGGAGATGCGGTAACAGCCGATGAAATTCTTGTAGATATAGAGACAGACAAGATCGTTTTAGATGTGCCAGCTCCAGCCAGTGGAGTATTGGCAAGCATCCAGGAAGGTAATGGAGCTTCCGTGAAGAGCGGGCAAGTTCTTGGAACTATCGATACGGCGGCAGTTGCAAAACCGTCTGCACCGACCCCTAGCCAAGAACCAGCTCAGTCGACAGCACCAAAAGCACCGAAGCCAGTAGCTAAAGCGCCGGAACCCCCAGCGCAGGCTCCTGTTGCGCCTGCACCAAAAGTAGCTACACCAGCACCGTCTACTTCGGCTCCGGCCAAAGAAGTAAGCGACGATACTTACAAGGGCTACAAGGTTATGCCGTCGGCCAGAAAAATGATGGCAAACGCTGGATTGACCCTTGATGATGTCAGCGGAACAGGACGGGGAGGAAGAGTTACAAAAGCTGATGTGCAAGATGCAATGAGCCAACCAAAAACTCCAAATATTCCTATTGAGCCTAAAGCGCCAGCAATTCCAGTTGTAGATACTGGAGCCTATCGCGATGAAAAGCGTGTTCCAATGTCACGCTTGCGCTCAAGAGTAGCGGAGCGGCTCGTACAGTCGCAGTCTGAAGCGGCCATTCTCACTACATTTAATGAAGTTAATATGGCTTAGGTTATTGCTTTGCGGACTAAATACAAGGAAAGTTTTGAAAAGAAGTACGGAGTCAAGCTGGGCTTCATGAGTTTCTTTGTTAAAGCAGCCGTCTATGCACTTGAGCAATATCCAATCGTCAATGCTTCCGTTGAAGGCCACGATATTATTTACCACAACTACATTGATATTGGCGTCGCAGTGGGATCTCCACGTGGATTGGTTGTTCCAGTGCTAAGGAATGCCGATCAGCTTTCGTTTGCGGAAATAGAGATGCAAATAGCTGACTTTAGCAAGCGTGCCGCAAGCGGTAAGTTAACTATCGAGGAGCTGACTGGAGGCACTTTTACTATTTCCAATGGCGGAGTCTTTGGGTCATTGTTCTCGACGCCAATTATTAATCCTCCTCAGTCGGCTATTCTTGGTATCCATGCAACGAAGCCACGTCCAATAGCAGAAAATGGAGAAGTCGTCATTCGTCCAATGAACTACTTCGCACTTTCCTATGACCATAGGATCATAGATGGCAGAGAAGCCGTACTGACGCTAGTTGCAATCAAGAATGCTCTTGAAGATCCAGGCAGGATGCTTCTCGACATTTAGGAGTAGATAGATGGCAGAAGAAAAAGTTTATGACGTGATAGTTATTGGCGCAGGTCCTGGCGGATATGTCGCTGCAAATTGTGCTGCCCACCAAGGTTTGCGAGTATGTAGTT
>JAJPXW010000269.1 GCA_021205255.1 Burkholderiales bacterium | reverse complement strand
TTTTCTAATTCGCTAGGTACGTTTTGGTGAACCTATTTCTCTCCCATGCTCTTGCATTCTTCAGCATGGAAATCTATTTTGGCCAAGGCTCTTTCCACTTGGTAATGCTCGGCTGTTGCAAACTCAGAATATTTTTTGAACAGTTTATTGTAGTGGTTGACGTACTTTCTCAGCGCTTTCGTATATTTGTCGTTGCATTGCTCTGGGTTGACTTCGAGCGTATCGACTCGAGTCATGAGCTGACTGAAAGTTTCACCAGGAATTGTCACTTTGGCTTTTCCAAAACCTGCGCTGACTGGTTCGACCAAGTCTTTAAGTTTCTGTACGTACTCAGCTCTCTGCTTAGCTAATTCGAAATCGTATATTTCCTTTTTCTTTGCAATCTTTACAGGAAGCAAGTTAGCTACGCGGCACTTTTGCAAGTACTCCTCTAACTTTTGTCCGACAATAAATTTTTCGGAATTCAAAATTAGACCTTGGACGCCACCATCGTTGGCTTTGCACGTTACCTTATCTACTGGAAGTCCATCGATATACGTAAGGTAGGATTCACAGTTGGCAGTCAAGCACTTTGTCTCCCATCTTGGATAGAAACCAGCTGCCTCGCATTGAAGAAGCTTATTTTCAAGTTCTATATCCAGAAGTTGTGCAATGGTAGGCCGGCCGTCGGCATTAAGGATGTCAACTTTAGTCTTAGCTTTTAGAGTCTTTAGTTGCTCTTCTAAAGTAGTAATTTGCGCTTTAATTTCCTGAACAACTTCAGTTTTGCAGTTAAAGCGAGAAATGGGCATCTCTCTAATGGAAGTAAGAATGGTCTGGCAAACTTGTTCGGCTTTGCACTGCTTAGGAGTTAATTTCACTTTTCTGGCAGCACCGTCTCTTAATGTTGGTACTTTGTGCCCTGGACAGGAAGGAAGGAAGCATTCTTCGCTTATCCGCTCTTCTTGAGCCATGATGCTTGACATTCCTAAAGCGAAACTAAGGAAAAGAGCTGATTTTAAGAGGAGAGCCGTTCTATTCAAGTTTACCTTCCTATTACTTAGTCCATTGAATACAGGGGAATTCTACCCTCTTACTTTGTTTTAGCGATTAGTTAGAGACGTAAAAAGACAAATGGAGGAAAGGAAAATAGCTAGTTTTATCTTAGGCGCATTCCAGCATTTGAGACCTATTGTTCGAAAGGATCATTGAGAAACTTAAGAAACGCTCGAAGTTTTCTCTTTTCCAATCGAAGAAAGTACGCTGTGCTTTTAAGTCCAATAGGAGCCCTTTTAAAGGCTTCATTGCCTGCAAGTCCTCGAAAGCGGATTTGTTCCATAGCTAGTGCCTGAAGTTCCTGCACGTCTAGATCACTCGCCATTTCCTTGAGCATTTTGTAGTAGAGAGAACGACTAGCTTCTGAAATTAGACCGTATTTACTAATGAGCAACCTTTCTAACTCATTCTTTCTCAAAAATCTTAATATTGATTCTTTCCGCAGTCTGCTACCGTCAGGGGTAGGAGCTCTCATTAATTCCATATCTCCATCAGTGCCTAAAACTAAGAGTCCAGCCAATGGATCAATATTCATGAGATGCTTAAGCATTCGCCTGCAGTTTCTAGGAGAAGCAACGACAACTACATTTTTGAAAACACTTCTATAGTCAGGTAATTGCTGCTTCAGCCGCTCGGGACTGTCGAGCTCCGACTTGATTTCGTAGACAGTTGCCTGGTCGCCAAACAGTGCTAAATCAAACCATGAACGCCTAGTGTCTACACCTAACACAGGAACTTCCGTTAATGCTGTAGTTTTATCTGGATTGAGGGGGAGAAGATTGGAAAGGAGAGTTTCCTTATAAAAATGCTCGTTTTTCCGATGCCTTACTAAAAGGCTCCAAAGCGTTTCAACAACGTTGCTATTAGTCATCCCTTGAGTGTCGATATCTTTAAGAAGATATTTTGCTGGCACTTTCAGAGGATTTACTCCATAGCCAAGTGCCATTTTTTCAAGCGACTGCGCTCCAAAAACGGTATCGAGAAGATGCCAGTTATTTGTATTGAGTGCCTGGAGTTCCCATTCAAGTTGCTCTTGCATTGCTGAAGTAGCGTTCTTTAATGCTAAAAGCAAACTTGTTTCGTCATCAGGATGCTCCCAATATTTGACTTCCTGGGCAAGCTTGGGGATTTGTTCGGACGTAATATGAATCAGGCTTAATCTATCGAAAGACTCGAGAAAATTTACTGTCCTTTCAATTAGTTCTTGTCGTGCCTTAATGTAGAAGGTTCTTAACCTTTGGGTTTCATCCAAGGCAACCGTGGATTCCCACCAATCTAGATAGTTTTCAAGCTGGTGAGAAAAGACAGCCAGAGCATCTCGAAGGAATTCTGGATCCAGATTCCTTTGTTGCAGGATTCTTAGCAGAGAGCGGGGTCTGCCTTCATTTACATCCCTGAATTCCATCATCGCAAGTCGGCACCTAAAAACGATCCACCATGACAAAGGAAATTTGTCAATTGGCGGTGGGTCATTAGTGTAAAGACCAAAAGCAACGAGGGGGAGATTATGTGGAATAGTTACATTGAGATATAGGTACAAAACCGCTTTTGGCAATTTTCGCCTTTGGACTATCTGCTTTCTATTGAGGACTTGAATCGCTCTATACACATTGGCATTTTCTGATTCTTTCTTCCCTTCAGAACATTACTTAAATAGGGTAGTGGTCTTTGGATTTACGACGAGTTTTTTCAAATATGGACTGAAGAGAACGATAAGAAGGCCTCTATTCATGTCTTTCCGATTCATCAGCACTTCGCTCCAAACTTTAGGTTGGAATACAAGTAGATAGAAAATAAAGCAGTTAATCCAATTTTGCTGGTAGTTGGACCCTTCTATAGTGGCCAAGCTACCTGCTTAAACAATGCCGAAACTTGTGAGACTACTGGACAGAAGATCAGAGAACTTATGGCAAGCAAATATGCAGATCTGAGATTTGGCTTCATTCTTGGAACTTTCTTCCGCCGAAACAAAAGAGCTCGTGAGGATAGAAGGTTCGCAGTATTCCTAGGACCATGCACTTATCCTCCTACGGAAAAGTGCGTGGCTTCAAATTGAACTTTTCCCGATTAGCGACGTTTTGAGTCGCTTCAAGGCCAAGCCTAATTTGCGATTCATTGCAAATTGAATAGACGCATAGTTAACTTTTGCTCAACCACTGATTGATTAACGATCATTCAATGAACATCCTTTGGCTCTTTTGTAACGTGCAAGAGCCAAAGGGCAGAAGCGTCCATTGCAATTAAGCTAAAGAAAACATAAGGAACAGGTGAATCCTTACTCTCCTTGTAGTGAGTAAGACTCTATTGCTGGTTCTGCTGCTGTTGTTCTGCAGCCATGCGGGCTAAGTTGTCGGCATCCTTGAATTGATCGTCAGTCTTTTTCTGATAAGTGCACACTACAGAGGCTCTGTTGAAATGAATTGGCTGATCAGGGTTACATAGGAAATAGATAGCTAGAAGAGGTAGCTGGTCGTTACCCCATTGAGCAGGCTGGAAAAGAATAATGTCGCCCTCATTGCAATAGACATGGTTCTGAAAGTCCTGAAATTGGCAATATCCCTGTTTCTTATCAGTAGCTGGAGTTTGCGTCTGATCTGTTTCCTGTGAGAGGGCTGATTGAGAAAAAGCTGCTATTGCAATAATTGTGCAAAGTGAGGTGAGAATTCTTTTCATTTTTGCTCCTGGCTAAAATTGGGCAAGTGAGCTTAATTGATAGATGCTTTTTTCTTTAGATGGACATTGCCCGTTTCACGCACACTCAACCCAATATTCCAACTTATTGCAAAAAAGGCTATCCAAGTTTTTGTTTTATGGGAATACAAGTGGATATCACCCCTTGCATACGCTCTGAATTGTCGTCCTTCCTTTTGTTTAGTGGATTCACGGGAGCTTCTCTAAATTATTTTTGCTTTGCGAATCAAAGAGTTCTGTATCAAATTGAAAAATAGGAGGGGTTATCGGGGCACTCCATGGTAAATTAAAGGTTTCGACTCGATCAAAATACCCGGAGCCCCGATGAAAAAAGCATACCACACCAATATTGGCCTCGCAAATATCCTGCACCCCTCCATGCTTCATTTATATAGCATCCAGCCGGAGGAAAACGACTATCTTATCTTCGAGCTCTTTGGTTTGGAGTTTTGCGAATCCTTGTTTGACGAAGCCGTTGAAAATGACAGAAGAGAAAGCGGCCAGAAGATGAGCGATGCTGGCAGACGTGCCTTCACGCCCCTGATGATGGGGATGATTTTCCTGGTGATGTTCTTCAGGAACTGGTCGTACGCCCGCACGGCCAAGGAAATCAAGACCAGTCTCTGCCTTAGGGCTTGGTTAAGACTAGGAGATGGATCCAAAGTGCCCAAGGCGAAGACCATATGGCGCTATTCGCAGATCTTCATCCGTCAGAAAGTGTGCCAGAAGCTATTCAACATGACCTTGGAGGAGGCCAAGGCTTTGAATCCTCTCTACGGCCATTCGGCCCTGGCCTTCGATTCCACCTACGTTCTCGCCCCTATCCAGAGAAACGACAAGGCAACCTGGGACCTGATAAAGGCAGGCCGGGGCAACGAACTCTGGAACGACTTCCCACAAAAGAAGATCCATAAGGATATCCAGGCTGCGTTCTCGAAGAAAAATAGCCAGCTCTTTTTCGGGTATAAGGCGCACATGACGGTGTGCCTCATCGCCAAGCTCATCTTCGACATCATCGTCACCCCTGCGAACGTTCACGATGCGAAAACAGCAGTTGATCTGATCGCTAGGCTAGCCGACCATTCTGAAAACGTCGATGAGCACGGCGTTGTCGCCGACGGCAGCCCCTGTCTTTTTGCCGACGCGGGCTATTTTGCCAAAGCTCTCGTGGAGGCCCTAATAAAGAAAGGATACATCACGCTGGTGTGCTCCAAGGCTAAGAAAGGAGAGGAATTGACGGAATCCGAAAAGGAGATGAACCATGAAATCTCCAGGATCCGCGTCAGGATAGAGCATGTGTTCGCCTTCCTTGAAAAATCCCTAGGAGGACTGTGCGTTCGCACCGTTGGACTGGAAAGAGCCGAAGCAGCCATTTTCGCCAAGGCGTGGATCTACAACAAGCTGAGGCTAATATTGCTGTCACAGCCTAAAGCAGCCTAGCTTGTTCCTTCAATTAGCTTCCCATAGAAAGATTCAATGATAGCCGTGCACTATAAGTGCATAGGCCTCCTATTGCCATTAGCTGGGAAAAAAGCGGTTATCTAGCAGCTAGAATGACAACCATCAGATTCCGCACACCTCTCCACCCGTATTTCCATCGATGGAATTAATACCTTCTTAAAATCCATAATAAATATTATTGGCGAAAGAATGAAAATCCTATTGGAGAGGCAGATCCCGTGAAAACAAGGCCAGCCAGGTTATAGTGTTTTTCAAACGCGCCCCTAACTGCATAATTTTACAGGATAAAATTTAGAGAACTTCCCTCACGTCTAATATTGCCTCAGGTTATTTACCCCTCTTTGTCATAGATGTAAGAAGAACTTTTCGATGCACGCTACTTAAAACCATTGCCCAATCCTTGCTATAGCCCTATGCATAAGTACTGAAGTTGCAGGGGTATTCTTCTAAAATGCATGGAAGTGTTTCCAATCCCAGGTGGTGCTTAATAAAATGACAATATCCTGGCAACAAGCAGGTCTTGCATTGATTTCTTTGGCAATTGCCCCAGTTGCATCCTCGAATCCTTTTTACGCAAGTACTTTAGATCTGACCCAAGCTACCCAAGACGTTATTGACGATAGACTATCTATGGCTGGGCCTCTTTTCAATGAATTAGAGCGGGTCAGTCCCGAAGGAAGCAACCTATGGGTTACGGCTGAATATGCTTTTAATAAAGATAGGCATTTCAGTGGGAATAACGGCTATAAGATCAACACAGGAGGAGGCTGGCTAGGATATGACCATGTTCTTTTCCAAGACTTCAGGCTGGGCTTCTCTATTAATGGAGGAGGCGGCGACATTAAGAATGAGGGTGGAAGAGACTTAAATTTTAGAATGGGCTGGTGGGGCGCAAGCGTCTACGCTACTTGGACCGGCAAAAAAGTCAATGTGATCGCCAATGTCGGATATTTGCATTCCTATAGCCATTCAAAACTTGATGCTTTTGGTAAGGAGCAGGACCAAGCCATTACTGCAGGGATGAAATTTGAAACCAGTTTCATGGTCGGTCCTATCAACTTTGTTCCTTACTATGGATTCCGTTATACGCACCTGCAAACTAATGGCATTCATACAAGTGGTGGCCTAGTCGACTGGCGGCCAGCTAATATTTGGCATTTCCCAGTAGGTGTCAACATGGGCTACCAGTTTGAATTTGGTGGCTGGAGAACAAGGACGATGCTGGATCTTGCCATTATTCCTGAGGCAGGAGAACGCAATGTCGAGTACAGGAACGCAAACACTTTCGACTTTTCGCCTCGGTATGCCGCACCAATTTATTATCGCGGGAAAATCGGCATTGAACTCTCAAATGGCCATCATGGTATCGGAGTGCTCTATAAGACTGGTTTTGGTCCCCATGGAAAATACGATCAGGCCGTCGCTCTAAATTATCAGTTCATGTTTTAATAAGGCGAATTGGCTAGAGTTAGCAATTTAGTTAACTTATTCACTTAAATAACAGGCATAAACATATGTTCAAGAAAGTTCGCACAAGAATTGCACCTAGC
>JAJPXW010000372.1 GCA_021205255.1 Burkholderiales bacterium | reverse complement strand
ATAGGTAGCATCGTTTATTCAATGCCGTTTGCTGTGCAGCCACTCCAGGGGGCATTTGAGGGAATAGGGAACAGGCCACTCGAGGTGGCCGAAACACTAAGGGCGAGACCACTGGATGCTTTTCTTAATGTTGTCATCCCGTTGGCAAAGCCAGGTTTCGTAACAGCAGCCCTATTGACCTTTGCACACACTATTGGGGAATTCGGCGTGGTGCTAATGATTGGGGGCAACGTTCCGGGTAAAACGCAAGTGGTCTCCACAGAGATCTACAGTTACGTAGAAGCAATGGAGTACTCAAAGGCCCATTGGCTTGCTGGGGGCATGGTGGTGTTTAGTTTTATCGTGTTATTGGGGTTAACACTTCTAAATCGCCACAGCGACCGGGTAATGCCGTAAATCTCAATTTCGCTGAGATTATATCCTATCTTTTGCTCACCTTCAGAGCAAGAGTTCTTGCTAAAAATAAAAATGACCTCTACTTCCCGTACACGGCAGGCTCAGGGCTTTGTCGACTTAGACCTTGCAAGAAAAGGAGGCTTTGAATTAAAGGCCCGCTTCGAATTTCCAGAAGAGGGCATTACTGTTATTTTCGGAGAATCCGGTTCTGGAAAAACTACAGTCCTTAGATGCGTTGCCGGTCTTGAAAGAGGCAATGGTGTTGTACGCATTGGCGACCAATATTGGCAGGACGATGCTCGTGGTATTTTTCTCCCCACTTGGCAGCGGCCGTTAGGTTATGTTTTCCAGGAAGCTTCTCTCTTTCCCCATTTAACAGCAAGAAAAAACATTGAATTTGCTGTTAAAAGAAGTACGGGCTTAAATAACTGGTATTCCTTTATTCCAGGTGTTGACTGGGTATCTGCGTTGTTTCAGCGGATACCGATGAAAAAAGATTCGCAGACTAAATCCGCCGGTGGCGACTTAAAGAATGCTCGCCAGAGAATGGAATCGGCTATCGACCTCCTAGGCATCCGTGATCTGCTATCAAGAAAACCAGCTCAATTATCCGGAGGCGAACGCCAGCGCGTCGCTATAGCAAGAGCAGTGTCGACTGCCCCTGCCATCATGCTGTTCGACGAGCCATTGGCTGCCCTTGACTTTGCTCGCAAGGCTGAAATACTGCCTTGGTTGGAAAAGCTAAAGGAAGAGCTTCGTATCCCTATGCTCTATGTCACACACTCGGCTGAAGAAGTGATGCGACTTGCCGATAACTTGGTCGTGCTCCATAAAGGCAACATGTTGGCATCCGGTCCAGTTGAAGAAGTGCTAGCAAGCGTCAAGGTACCCATTGCCCTTGGTGGAGATACAGGTGTCCTCATTAAAGGGGAAGTCGTAGCTGTCGATCATGAATGGAAGATGCTTACTTTTTCCAATGGGAAGATTTCTCTTACCTTCCCGGACTCCGGCCATAAAGTGGGCGACCATATCAATATACGAATTCTGGCAAAAGACGTCTCCCTGACGACCCAGGAAACTAAAGGCACATCGATTCTTAATAACCTAGAAAGCCAAGTGACGGAAATAGCGCCGGAAACCAATGGATTCGACAGTCTGGTGCAAGTAAGCGCAAATGGTCAGCCATTGATAGCCAAGATCACAAATAAGTCAGTCCATAACCTCAAGTTGGAGGTTGGCACCAAGGTGTGGGTTGCGTTCAAGGCGGCTGCCGTGCTAGTGGCGTAATGTAAAACAAATACAAATGTTTTCGATGACCCGTTTTGGGTCATTATTTTTTGTGTTTATAAAAATAATTGCTGTCAATTTATTTGAGTGTTTGTATACCCATTTTAGTGGACATGTGTTAACTTGTAATTTATCTTGATTTCTAGCCTGTTAAGCCTATAATCACCACCATCGATTAAGTGATTTAAGAATAAGTTTAGGAGATTACATATTGAAATTCACAAAGACTCTCATCGCTGAGCTTTTAATTTCTGCATCTGTTATTGGCTTTGTCCTTCCGGCCGTAGCCGCTGAACCAATGGTTCAGACCCAGCAGCAAGAAAAGCCCAACGTTGTCATCCTGGCAACGGGTGGAACAATTGCTGGTGCAGCCGCTGACAAGACCAATACCACTACATACAAAGCCGGCGCTCTGGGGATCGACACTCTTCTGGCAGCTGTTCCTGAAATTCACGATGTTGCAAACGTGAAAGGCGAACAGGTTGCGCAGATCAGTTCCAACTCCATGACGACCGAGATTTGGTTGAAGCTCGCAAAGAGAATCAATGAACTTCTAAAGAATCCGGACGTTGACGGTATTGTGATTACCCACGGTACTGACACTCTGGAAGAAACGGCATACTTCCTCAATCTTGTCACCAAGAGCGATAAGCCAGTTATCCTCGTTGGTGCCATGCGCCCGGCCACTGCGATCTCCGCTGACGGTCCTCTGAACCTACTTAACGCTGTAAAACTTGCTTCTGACAAAGATGCTAAAGGTAAAGGCGTCTTGATTGTCCTTAACGACACCATCAACGGTGCTCGTGATGCCACCAAGACCAATACTCTGAGAGTTGATACTTTCCAGAGCCCTGAACTTGGTTATCTCGGTTATATGGAAGGTGGTAAGCCTGTCTTCTACAAGCAGACCACTAGAAAGCATACGAACGAGACAGAATTCGATGTGACCGACCTTAATGATCTGCCACGCGTCGACATCATCTATTCACACGTTGACGATGACGGTAAGATGGCCGAAGCTGCTGTTGCAGCCGGTGCCAAGGGCATTGTTCACGCTGGTACAGGTAATGGCTCTATCCACGGTAGAACCGCTCCTGCACTCTACGAAGCGTCTAAGAAGGGGATTCCTGTCGTGAGATCCTCGCATGCTTCCAATGGCCCAACCATTGAAAACAGTGCGGCCTATACAGAGAACGGTCTAATAGACTCTGGTACTCTAAATCCGCAGAAAGCTCGTATCCTTCTGCAGCTTGGTTTGACCAAGACCAATGATCC
This sequence comes from Burkholderiales bacterium, assembly GCA_021205255.1. Classification (GTDB taxonomy): domain Bacteria; phylum Pseudomonadota; class Gammaproteobacteria; order Burkholderiales; family Burkholderiaceae_F; genus JAJPXW01. The sequence continues at coordinate 3,779 of JAJPXW010000372.1, read as the reverse complement.
TGCAAAGCTTTCCGAGATGTTCAAGAAGTACTAATCTACTTCTAGGATAGATTGATAGTTGAAAGGGCGGTTTATCCGCCCTTTCGACTGTCTACGACTTTTGAATTGCCGTTTTCTGAGATATTCGCTTAAAACAGCTAGATTATGTGTTCAAGCCAGGACTTTGATATGTAAGCACTTGCTACTAAATAGTCGAATCCTGGCTATTCCTTTGATGGCGATTTGCATTGTCTCGGACAATTGGACTTAAATCCACTGGAGCCAAGCTTGACAGCATGGGATTGTCGTATCTTTATTTGGTAAGTGCTTACTCGTTCGCTTTGCTATTGGATTCAGCGACAAGAACAATGAATTTAGTTGGCTGGCCTTCATTGAAGTCAAATGGAATCTGAACCTTGGAGGCTGTCCCGCCTTCTACCGTCGATCCCCGAGGCAGTATCGTATATTCATCAGGAGCGTAGGTCTTCCGAAAGACGGATTTGCTCACTCCTTCGACTATCAGTTGGATAAAAGGCAGTCTTTGCGGCCTCATGTCTTGATTTACCAGTCTAAAAGAAACGATCCACTTTCCTTGGCCTACCTCATCCATTTGCTCATCGGCGATTTTAAGTGTGCGCAAAGGAGGGCAGTAAAGAAAATCGCAGGACTGCAGAGCAAGATCGCTAAGTCCTGTGTTCTTGATAAAACCAGGTTGCAAAAAGAGGCAGACTTGCCACGAAGCCACAATAATTGCGCCGAGGCACAGTAAAAGTACGATGAACTTAATGAATGGATGCGAAGATGAAGGCTCTTCCGGGTCTCCCAAGTCATCGAATGTAGGGAAGGCCATTCCATTTTGCGGTAGAGGAGGGCTCAAGCCATCGTTGTATGGAACTATTTTTTCTGGCTCGGCATACTTAACTGGTTCTCCAGGCCTTTCAACTTCCTGAGGACTCTCTTCTCTTTCTTCCAGCTTTTCGGTTTTTTCAACTTTTTCAGCTTCCTTGGGCGTCTCTTTGTCAGTCTTTGGAGCTTCTTTACTTTCCTTTAATGCCTGGACCTCTCCCTCAGGTTTCTCGAATTCCTCAGCTTTTTCTTCTTTGACTAATGGCCGGGACAAGTCATCAAGGTCTTTAGAAAGCTGGCTGAGCATCTCCTCAGAAGAGGTAGGAGGGACAATATCTCGCTCTTTATCTTCTTTTGGGTTGATTTGAACCTCTTCCACTAGCTCACGAGCCGGAGGCGCGTTATGAAGTTCAGCTGGTACTATCTTTGGGACCTCGACCTTTTTTTCATCAGCTTCGTGAAATTGAGGTTCGGGAGGAAATTCTGGCCTTTCATTCAAATTGTTTAGCTTTGGCTCCATGAGTCCCCTATGCTTAATTACTTATGCCTTTTGCCCGGACAGGCAAACCCATCCCTCGTCAGTCTTCCATGTTTTCATGTTTAGCTCGGGATGTAACGTATTGTAAACATTAGAAAGCTCATCGGCTTGACTTTCCAATATTCCAGATAGGACTAGAAAGCCCTTATCGGCCACTCTCGAAATTAAGGCGGCCGCAAGAACTCTTAATGGATTGCTCAAGATGTTGGCAATGACGATATCGAACTTCCGGTCTGGCAAATTTTGCGGAAGGCAGAAAGTTACTTCCGCATCGTTTGCTTTTGCATTGGCTATCGCCGCTTCTACTGCTTGAGGATCGATATCGGTTCCATAGACAGGCTTCGCATTAAGCTTCGAAGCCGCAATGGCAAGAATTCCTGAACCGCATCCGTAATCGAGCACTGATTTTCCTGCGCATGAATGAGTGTCTAGCCATTCCAGGCACAATCTCGTTGTGGGATGTCCACCAGTTCCAAAAGCCACGCCTGGGTCAAGTCGGATATTTATAGCTCTTTTGTCGGGAAGCTCATGCCAGCTAGGCACTATCCATAGGTTTTAAGAAATTTGGATAGGACTAAATTGAGCCTGCGTCCCGCTTACCCAATCATTGTCGGGGACATCGATTACCGATTCCAGAACCGGAGGCTTTATATTCAGATCTGCGCAGGCGTTTTCAATGGCTTTCTTTATATTGAAGCGCTCGTCCGTCAATACTTTTAATCTCGAGTGCTCCCAGCCAACTTCTTTTGGCTCTTGTCCAGGTTCACCATAAATAGGTAGCTCATCGGGGTTGCCGGCATCGGCGTCTTCAATGGATACAGAAAACGCTCCGTTATCCACCAGAGCGTCCGAGAGTTTTGCGACATCGCTACGATTAACTAGTAGCGAATATTCTTTTAGCATCGCTATGAGTTCCTAAGCCCTATTTTGTTTATTAAAGGAAAGCTTTTCTTCAAGGTAATGGATACTTGCGCCTCCTTCTTGATATCTAGGATCGACCATCATTTCCCGGTGCAGAGGAATATTAGTGGAAATGCCTTCGACGACTGTTTCCATTAAAGCCGTTTGCATTCTCGCAATGGCCTGCTCTCGACTATTCCCATAAGTGATGATCTTGCCAATCATGGAGTCGTAGTAGGGCGAAACGTAATAGCCAGGATAAACGTGACTATCTACTCTTACCCCGGGACCTCCAGGAGAATGCAGCGTTGTAATGCGCCCTGGACTCGGGATGAAAGAGTAAGGATCCTCGGCGTTAATACGGCACTCAATCGCATGGCCATGCAAATGAATATCCTTTTGACGGTATCTCAGTTTTTCTCCGGCGGCGATGCGAATTTGCTCTTGTACCAGATCAACTCCTGAAATAAGTTCGGTGACGGGATGCTCAACCTGAATACGGGTATTCATCTCTATGAAGTAGAACTCGCCCTTTTCATAGAGGAATTCAAAAGTCCCGGCTCCTCGATAACCAATTTTGCGGCAACCTTCAGCGCATCTTTCGCCTATCTTTTCAATTTGCTTCCTCGGAATGCCAATAGCTGGAGCTTCTTCAATTAACTTTTGATTTCGCCGTTGGATGGAACAATCCCTTTCTCCGACCCAAATAGCGTTCCTGAAGGAGTCCGCTAGTACTTGAAATTCAATGTGGCGAGGCTCCTCCAAATATTTTTCAAGGTAAAGCGCATCATTGCCGAATGCGGCTTTGGCTTCTTGCCTAGTCATATTGACGGCGTTAATTAAAGTAGCTTCGGTGCGTACTACTTTCATACCGCGTCCGCCGCCGCCTCCGGAAGCTTTTATGATGACCGGATAGCCTACGCTTCTAGCGATTTCCAGGATTTCTTTAGGGTCGTCAGGCAACACACCATTGGAACCGGGTACGCAAGGCACGCCTGCCTCTTCCATGGCTTTTTTAGCAGTAACCTTATCGCCCATCAATCGAATGGTTTCCGGACGAGGGCCAATAAATACAAAGCCACTGGATTCGACTTTTTCTGCGAAGTCCGCATTTTCCGATAAGAAACCATAGCCTGGGTGAATAGCCTCTGCATCCGTTACTTCAGCGGCGCTAATAAGCGCAGGAACATTGAGGTAGCTCTCCAGGGCTGGAGCCGGACCAATGCATACCGATTCGTCGGCCAAACGTACGTATTTGGCATCAGTGTCGGCCACTGAATGGACGGCAACTGTTTTTATTCCCATTTCCCGACAGGCACGCTGTATGCGCAGGGCAATCTCTCCGCGGTTTGCTATGAGAATCTTACCAAACATGCTTATTACTCAATAATGAAAAGTGCTTGACCAAATTCTACAGGTTCTGCGTTCTTGACCAAAATTTCCTTAACTGTGCCAGAAACTTCTGCTTCTATTGCATTATGCTGTTTCATGGCCGCAATGATAGAGAGGGTATCTC
>JAJPXW010000201.1 GCA_021205255.1 Burkholderiales bacterium | reverse complement strand
ATAAACCCCAACGATCGTTGCGTTGACCGACCCTAGCAGCCATTTCAAGATTCGAACTTAAATACACATCTGCATTACCAAGCCTACCGACCTTGCCTTTAAAGCTTGCGTAAATTGGTAGATCTACAAATGTCTGGCTTCGGATATCAGAGTTGAAAGCTTTCTTCCCACCGATATAAATAGACTCGGTTTCTGGAATGAAATACCGCAACGCAGGCTTAAGTCCGATAGTTACGCTTTCGAAGGGCCTAACACCCACATTTGCTCCCAAACTTAATATATGCGCAGGAAGATCAGAAGTTAGTCTACCCATCTGCATAGAAGCTGGAAGCGTGCCTTTTAGTTTGTTCTTCGAATACAAGTAACTGGCATTAACACCAAATATGAAAGGCATAAAGTCCTTTTCGTACCCAGCATTGATCATGAAGTTCCACTGATGATTTGAAGAATTAAAGATGGCTTGTCGTGGATAAGTCCATACGTTTGAAGCGGAAAAGCCAACACCTACACGGGATGAATCGTTCACTCCATAAAGGATACCGAAGTCAACACTCTGCGAACTACTTCTGAATCCAGTTCCACCAAGATACGAATACATATACTTCGACAAAAGAAAGTCGTAGTTGATGCCACCGAAAATTGCATGATCACCAGCTTTCATTGAAACGCTATTAGCAAGCTCGCTCGATAAGTACTTAATTGATCTATTCAGAGATTCATAGGCAGTCAGTTTCGTACCCAACATCCTTGAGATTTGCGTAGCCTGGCCAATCATTTTGTTTTTAATTCCCTCAGCCATAAAGGAAGTGCTATCGGCTCTGGCAAGGAACTGGGCACCAGCGTTTGCCGAATCCGTGTTGAAATCCTCATACTCTGTGTACAAGTAAGTCTGGATAGTAGGGTAAAGGAATGAAGACGCTGCCTTTCCCATGTCAAATTCACTAACTAGCTGCCATCCATTTTCATTCTTCACTGCTGAAACATCTACGTAAGCACTACTTGTAAGAATATTCGACCCTATATAGTCATCGAGGATTTGAACGTTATCATCCGTTAAGTAGCCGAGGTTATGAGCATCTAGTACTAGAAGATTACTTCCATTTTCTAGTGAGACAGTGTTTAGACCATTAGAGGAGGTGAATACAGGATCTTTTAACTGTCTAGATATTATTAAAGTTGATCCTTCACCAAGTCTGAGACTCGGAGTAGAAGAAATTGAATCTTCCGCAGCTACAGCAATACTAGACCCTCCAATTACCAATCCCGAAATTTGACCCAGGTCAATTTGTTTATTGACCCCTAGAATTGCGCCTTGGTCTCCACCATACTGCTTTGCAATATTGACAATATTGCTCGGAACAAGGTAGTACTCTTTCGTAGTGTCATCAGTGATAGTTTCATATTCACTAGGAGAATTGCCATAAATTAGCACCCCATTACTTGAAACTGTTAAGGAACCATTTTCTTTAATAGAGAGGGAGTCTGTGGTTAAGAAAGCTCTACCTGCTTTACGGTTCCCATCTCCGACTATGAGGTTTCCAGAAGACAAGGAGAGTGTGTTCGTAGTCAAAGTGCCGCCAGTGCCTACAGTTGCAATAGGAAAGGCGCTTCTACTTTTTGAGCCAGTCAATTCAAAATTACTAATAGTGGCGACTCCATTGAAATCACTTAATCCGGCAGTTTGCTTGAAAGTAGAAACTGTTAATGTGCCATTGGCTTCGAGCTCGCCTCCATTGAGTTGCACTTCGCTATGGAATCTGACATCAGACCCTTCTTTAAATTCTGTTTTACCCTCTTCCTGAATAAGGTTTGAAAAGAAAGCGACATCACTTCCAGATAGAAAATTTAGAGCTCCTTTATTTGTGATGTCACCCGTAATATGAGCGGTGCCGTCCAGATTCATTGTACCTAGAGGATTGATCTCAACAGTCGATTCAAGCAAAGCCCATGAAGCTTCAGTACCAGCAGGATCCCCTAAAAGGTTCAATGTAGAATTTTCTCCAACATTTACTTGAGGAATGCCGTTAGTGACAGGCCGTTCTATACCTGTTCGATATAAAGTTAATTCCGTCCCAGTCAAAGTCAGATCTGAACTTCCATCTCCTTTTACAGCACCGATATGGATGGATTTATCTATTAGTTCACTTTTACCATCTAAATCTAGCGTAACTGAGGACAGGACAAGATTACTAGTGATACTGTAGAGATTGTCTAGGTTATTCAGCTTTATATAGCTATAGGCATTGTTTCCTGCGTACACTTCTCCTTTAAATACCAGTTGAGTACCAGTGTAGGCATTTGCGGCTTCAACTAGATAATCCAATGACAAAATTGGATCAGTAAGAGTTAGTCCTGTGAGTATTCCGTCTCCGAAAACAGCTTTTTGAGTTTTTGACTCCTCTGAGGTGGGATCCCACTTATCAAAAGATATAGATAAAGCGTTCTCTGAATCAGTAATAAGCCAGACGTTGGATAGAGTCCATTGCTGTTTCGTATTTATCTTTCCGTCTACATAAAGATAGCCTCCAGTCTGATTCCAGGTACCGGTGAAGTTATCTAAACTTCCATGTAGAACGGACCAACGAGGCCAGTCTGTTTCTTTATATTTAACAATTACTATACCGTTTCCTTCTAGGACATTATCTGCTGAAATGACAAGATTGCCAGAAACATATAGCTTGGGAATTGTTTCTTCTTTAGTCATAGCATGGAAATAAATTCCCGAGACTGAATATTGACTTTCTCCAATAAGAGTTGTATTGCCATCAAAAATAGTACTTGTCCCTGCACCAAGGTAAAGCAAAGTATTTTCTTTACCGTTGAACTGACCTCTAACACTAAGGTCTTTATCAAAGGTTACAGATATATTCGTAGAATCCTGATTGCCACCTATTGATATAGCTCTACTGCCATTTCCCTCAGCTATGTAATTAAGATTTACTTGATTAAGAAACTCAACTGTAGTTAACCGAGAAGCTCCAGATTTGTCTGTATTAGGGCTAAGTTCAAAAGCTGAGTTAGTAGAACCATCGGCATTCCCCTCAAAAAATCCCTCAGCTATTGCAGTCATCCATACATTAAGCGCAGGTTCCACTTTAAATTCAAAGAAATCATCTGTGTAATCGGTAAGCTGAAATGCATGGTCGCCGCTATTTGCCTGGATAAAAGCAAAATTAAGAGTGGAAGAAGCGTCTATGTATTTTTCGTAATTTTTGAAGATCTTAGACAAATTCCAGCCAGCATCGCTGGTATAAACAGGAGTCCCGCCATTAAGATCCTCAAAGAAAATAATGGGATCATTGGTCTCTAATTCCTTAAAGACTGGAATCGAATTGAAAATAGAAGAAAGATCCTCAGACAGAACAGAATCGTTTGTTTGAGCGAAAACAGAGGAGCCATTAAAACACATGGCAATCGCTAGGGTGAGGAGACACTTTTCTCCTCTTGCTGCTGGAGGCATAATCTACCTTGGCTAACCATATAAATTGTTCGGCCGACAAAAATTCTTTAAGCCGGGTTTGCAATATCAATGAACTCTATGGCTAAGCTTGGAAATTGATTTTCTAACCATCTGGCCAGCTCTGAAATACCTAGCGTTTCTGTCGCATGGTGTCCAGCTGCAAAATACGGAACGCCTAATTCCCTTGATTCCAGTACTGTACGTTCACTTATCTCGCCGCTTATAAACGCCTGCGCACCTTCCAGGGCCGCTATCTCTAGCAAATCCTGAGCCGCACCAGTTGCCCAAGCCACTGTGTTAATTAATGCCTCCGATTCTATGGAAATAACCCAGGGTTTCCTATTGAGATTAGCCCTTATGCGGGATGCCAATTCTTGTACACTTAAGGGTTTACTCAAAGTTCCCATCATTGCGTATGGAGTACTTTTGAGGACGTGCATATCTTCGACGCCCAATAGCTTCCCGAAAGTAACGTTGTTCCCAAGAATAGGATTGCAGTCCAATGGAAGGTGGTAGGCAAGTAAGTTAATATCGTGGCATAAAAGCTGCTTCAGACGGCGTTGCTTAATAGCAACAATACAAGGATTTTCGTTTTTCCAGAAATATCCGTGATGAACGATGATGGTTTGCGCATTGAGCTCAATCGCTCTTTCTATCAGTTCTAAAGAAGCGGTAACTCCGCACACAACTGTTTGGGTTTCAGGATTACCCTGCACCTGCAAACCATTAGGCGCATAGTCCTTGAACTTATCAATTTCAAGGAACTCGTTTAGCGTTTTAACTATCTCGCTTGTCTTCATCCTGAACCTTTAATACAAAAGCCGGCAAGCCGGCTTTCTATAAATGGAGAATTAAGGCATCACAATGCCGCTACCCCCTGTTCCTGCTGATGGGAATCCAGGCTGACCAGGAACTACTAGTTTGGTAGCTTCTTGACGACGAAGTTCTTTCAGTTGCTGTACTGTATTTTCGACTCCTTTCTTAGCCGCTTCCTTATACATAGCTACTGCTTCGGCCAAATCTCTTGCGTCAATGTCAAAAGTGATCGGAATCGGACCCATCTGGGTCATGATCTGGGCTTCGCCCGTGAAGAGCGTATCCCTATTAACGTCTTCTTCACCATTGACATGAATTGGAATCAATGCACGAATTATTCCAATTTTGCGGTCTGTATAGATTTCTTCGCGGTATAGATCGTTTACATCCATCTGCGATTCTTCAGGAGTGCGGATTACAGGCTCATCTGGTTTTTTATCTGTAGTAGTGTCTGACATGATCACACCTTTAATTTGACTAGGGCAAATTTATACCAGTCGCTCTATAGTCACGCTTTATAAGCCCCTAAAAAGAGACTGTTTTAGGCTATCTATAGACCATTACAGGAATCTTCGAGTGTGTCAGAACTTTCTGCGTTTCACTTCCTAAGAGTACAGCCGCTAAGCCTTGGCGCCCGTGGGAAGCCATAAATATCAAGTCGCATCCATATTCAGCGGCTGCGTCAACAATAGCTTCCGCAGGAGAAAAGGATTTAAAGGCCACTACTTCACAAGGTACTTTCTTTTTAGTAATTAGCTCCTTTGCTGCTTCCAATCTTTCTTGGGCAAGCTCTCTTACTCTGGAATCGTATTGGTCGATGCTCTCTGGACGATATTCAGATAGATTCGAATAGCTATAGGGCTCAATGACCGTAATAGCAACTACAGATGCACCAAGGGCGCGGGCGAATTCTGTTCCTGCTTCTAACGCCTTATCGGAAAGTTCTGAACCGTCTGTCGGAATTAAGATCTTTGTGTACATTTTTGTCCTGTTAGCTTCCATTGAAGCACAACCAATATCCGACTATTGTAGCCGAGCGATCTGCGCTAAAAGTGGCACAAAAAAGTTTTTAGCCTGCAATTAGTCGCAATGTTGCCTAGATTTGGTTAATTCCTTTGCTGGTTTTCAGAGAAAAGGCATTCGACCCGTCGAGATAGAGACTTGAGATCTAAATGCAGTCGAAATGAAATAGCTACGAAGCAACCCATAGGTAGAAAACAAATCAATTGGACTAATTTGGACTGACTTAAAAGTTCCTTGGATGCCCTTTGCTCTAATTCAATCTTTTTTGCCTGTAAATGGCTTCAAACCCAATTTACGTAGCCTTTACATCCACCCAATAGATTTCCCCTATCGGCTTAAAAATAAGCTTGTATGATTACCTTAGAGACAAATTAGGATACCTATATAGAAATGGAATGCGGAAATTTCGGATTTCATAGTCTAGTCCCTATAAGTAGTACTTGACCGGGATTTCCAAGTTCCACCCCCGAAGAAGCCGGGATTTTCCAGTCTTGGCTTCTTCCTTCCAATTCATTTCTATCTAACCCAAATTTCTCAGTCATCCGTTACTGAAGAACAGTTCATTGCCATTCATTGGTCTATTGCCAAATCAGGTCACTGAACCACAAATTCAGTTCAATGGTGCACAAACTAGTTTTAGAGCTTCCGCTACGGCAGCAAATCCTACAGAACCTGTTACTACCACTGCGGACCCATACCCAGCACAAGCTAAGCCGCCTTGGGTTTGCACTGCGCATTCTTGAGATGGAGCCTGTATTGGTTCAGTTGAATACACGGCAGTTACTTTAAATTTGACTGGCTTATTGTCTTTTTTACGCCTTGGAAAACCGTATTTCTTGCGCAGGAGATGGCGAACCTTAGCTAGAAGAGGATCACCTTCGGCAAGTGCTAAGTCAGATGATTGGATAAGCATAGGGCTGCTCCTACCGCCAGCAGCTCCACATGTAATGATGGGCTGTCCTCTAGAAACGCAACAGGCAATCATGGCTGCTTTAGCTCGCACATGATCAATGCAATCTAGAACGATGGAATTTTGCGGGAGTAGCTCTGAAACATTCTCTTCATCAATGAAGTCTTCGATTCCGGTTACCAGACAACGTGAATTGATACGAGAGAATCTTTCAGCTAAAGCGTCAATATTGGGTTTGCCAAAATTCCCATTTAGCGCCTGGATCTGCCGATTCGTATTGCTCTCCGCAACATTATCTAGATCAATAAGAGTAAGGTGTTCTGCAGCTGTCCTCACTAAAGCCTCAGCAGCCCATGACCCGACACCTCCGAGCCCAACTACTGTGAACGAAGCGTTGCGGATCGCTTCGGCACCTGCTGGTGTATAAAGGCGTCCCACGCCTCCAAATCGGCGTTCATAGTCTTCTTCAATAGGATGATCTATGCTCAATTTCCCAATTCCTGCAAAAAAATCTTTCAAAATCCTCTCTTAAATATTAAAGTTAACACTTATAGAAAAAACTGGAGACG
>JAJPXW010000387.1 GCA_021205255.1 Burkholderiales bacterium | reverse complement strand
TATTGAGGACGAAGAGATTAAGAACCATATGGCTCTGACCAATCCATATAAGGAATGGACAAAGCGCTTGAATGTTCACCTTTCTTCTATCGTTGCTCCCGATCCAATACCTGAAGATCATCCCGTCCCTTTGATCAATAGACAACAGGCGTTTGGCTACCATTCCGATGATATTAAGTTCTTCTTGAAGCCTATGGCGGAGAAAGGAGCAGAACCGAGCGCCTCGATGGGTAACGATACTCCGTTGGCTATGCTTTCAAAGAGGCCAAAGCCTTTATACATGTACTTTAGGCAGCTATTTGCCCAGGTAACTAACCCTCCAATTGATCCAATAAGAGAGCAGCTTGTTACTTCTCTAATTTCATTTGTGGGTCCGCGGCCTAACCTTCTTGATGTCAACCATATCAATCCACCGCTAAGGCTAGAACTTACACAACCAATCCTTACTCAAAAAGAAATGGCCAAGATGAGGAGGATTGAACAGTACACCAACGGTAAATTCAAGTCTTATGAATTAGATATCACGTACCGAGCTGACTGGGGATCAGAGGGCGTTGAGGCAAGATTGGCATCCATCTGCGCAAGAGCAGCCGATGCTGTCAGAGATGGCTACAACATTATTATTCTTAGCGACAGAAGAATGGATAAGGATCGTGTAGCTATTCCAGCTCCATTGGCCTTAAGTGCAGTTCACCAGCATCTCATAAGGACAGGTCTGCGCATGAGCACTGGCCTTATTGTGGAGACTGGTAGCGCTATGCAGACTCACCATATGGCTGTTCTAGCGGCTTATGGCGCAGAAGCCATCTATCCCTACCTTGCACTAGAAACAATCGAGCATCTCTATAAAGGTACAGAGCTTGGTGCGGAAAAAGCCATCAGCAATTACGTCCAGGCCATTGGAAAGACTTTTAAGAAAGTCATGAGCAAAATGGGCATCTCTACCTATATGAGCTACCGTGGGGCCCAAATTTTTGAAGCTCTTGGCTTAGACAAGCAATTTGTAGATCGTTATTTCCCCGGTACAAGCTGCAAGACAGGTGGATTAAATATCTTTGATGTAATGCAAGAGGCATGCGACCTCCATGCCAATGCATTTTCAAAAGAAGAAGCCACAAGAAAAGCCCTACCTAGTGATGGAGAATATGCATGGCGAGCTAAGGGTGAAGAACATATGTGGACTCCGGAAGCGGTCTATAAGCTTCACAGAGCCACTCGTGAGCATTCATATCAAACCTATAAAGAGTATGCCCAAATCATAAATGACCAAAGCGAACGCCAAATGACTCTTAGAGGTTTGATGGAATTCAAGGTTGATCCAAGTAAGGCCATTTCTCTAGAAGAAGTCGAACCCGCTTCTGAAATTGTTAAGAGGTTTGCTACAGGTGCTATGTCGATGGGTGCTATTTCAACAGAAGCCCATTCAGTTTTAGCAGTAGCAATGAACCGAATTGGAGGAATGAGTAATACTGGGGAAGGCGGAGAAGACCCTCAACGATATAGAGAGGAGATAAAGCTCGGACATTCCCCAGTAAAACAAGGAGACACTCTTAAATCCATATTGGGCGAAGGCAGAGTAGAAGTTGATATCCCATTGAAACCAGGAGACTCACTACGTTCAAAGATCAAGCAAGTCGCTAGTGGTCGTTTTGGCGTAACGGCGGAATATCTTTCTTCAGCCGATCAAATTCAGATCAAGATGAGTCAAGGCGCTAAGCCAGGAGAAGGCGGCCAACTCCCAGGCCATAAAGTTAGCGAATACATCGCACAACTTCGATATTCAGTTCCAGGCGTTGGATTAATTTCGCCACCACCGCATCATGATATTTATTCCATTGAGGACTTAGCCCAACTTATTCGAGATCTCAAGATGTCTAACGACAAAGCTGATATCAGTGTGAAGCTAGTCAGTGAACAAGGTGTCGGAACAGTTGCAGCTGGCGTTGCAAAAGCAAAAGCTGACCATCTCGTGATCTCGGGTCACGATGGGGGTACTGGTGCAGCTCCGCTCTCTTCCATAAAGTTTGCCGGGACTCCTTGGGAGCAAGGTCTATCGGAAACCCAACAGACACTAGTGATTAATAATCTAAGGGACAGAATTAGAGTTCAAGTCGATGGTCAAATTAAAACTGGTAGAGATGTGGTCATAGGTGCTTTACTCGGCGCCGATGAATTTGGCTTTGCTACTGCTCCTTTAGTAGCAGCCGGTTGCATGATGATGCGCAAATGCCATCTCAATACATGTCCAGTTGGAATTGCAACACAGAATCCAGAACTCAGAAAGAGATTTAAAGGGCAGCCAGAACACGTAATAAATTACTTCTTCTTTGTTGCAGAGGAAGTTCGTGAAATCATGGCTAGTCTAGGCATTCGGAAATTTGAAGACTTAGTTGGACGCACTGATCTTCTTCAGCAGAAAGATATGCATCCTAAGAAATGTGGAAAAGTTGACCTTGCCAGAGTTCTTTATCAACCTGAAGTAAAAGACCCTAGCGAAAGACGTCACAGTACTAAACAGGTCCACGATTTGCAAAAAGAATTGGATTATCAAATTCTCAACCAGTGCATGCCAGCTATTGAGACTGGAGAGAGGGTTAGCTTCCTTACTAAAGTTCGCAATATCAATAGAGCTGTAGGCACTAAGATTTCATCTGAAATCGTGCGCCACCATGGCGGAGAAGGACTCCCTGAAGACTCCATTCATATTCAGTTGCAAGGCACCGCAGGCCAGTCTTTTGGGGCATTTGGAGTTAAAGGATTAACTTTAGATCTAGTGGGCGAAGCTAACGACTATGTCGGTAAAGGCTTATCTGGAGCAAGATTAATTGTTCGTTGTCCAACTGATTTCCGGGGCAAAGGTAATGAAAACATTATTGCCGGTAACACTGTGATGTATGGAGCCACTAGTGGTGAGGCATTCTTTAACGGTGTAGCTGGAGAGAGATTTGGAGTAAGACTTTCTGGCGCTACAGCAGTAGTGGAGGGGACTGGTGACCATGGATGCGAATATATGACTGGTGGGACAGTCGTGGTTCTTGGCAAAGTTGGCAGGAACTTTGCGGCCGGCATGTCTGGCGGCGTAGCTTACGTCTATGACGTAGACGGTACATTTAAAGCGCATTGCAACCTTGGTAGCGTTGAACTTAGTCCATTGGTCGAATCTTCCGAACAAGAAGCAGAAGGCAATCCAGATACCTGGCATCTAGGTAGAACTGATGAAGAAATAGTTCTTGATCTTGTCGAAAAACATTTCCGTTATACAGGTAGTACCTGCGCTCGAGACATTCTTGATAATTGGAAGAATTGTCGACCCAAGTTCATTAAAGTATTTCCAAACGAATATAAGCAGGCTCTTCTCAGAGGCGCTGCTAAGTCCGCATAAGGAGAATAAATTATGGGTAAGCCCACAGGATTTATGGAATACCAAAGGCTTGAGCAAAAGCATGAGCCAGTGGAAGTGCGCTTGACGCATTTCAACGAATTTATTTCTCCTTTGGAAAGTGAAGAAGCTAGACAACAAGCAGCCCGATGCATGGATTGCGGCACGCCATTCTGCACTTTCAGTTGTCCTTTGCATAACATTGCCCCGGAATTCAATGATTACATCTATAACGGAGACTGGGAAACAGCCTACGAAGTTCTGTCTTCGACTAATAATTTCCCGGAATTTACGTCCCGTATATGTCCAGCGCTCTGTGAGAATGGCTGCATCCTGAACTACACGGCAACTGCAATGGGAGTTAAATCCGTTGAGCGGGCGATCATCACACACGCGTGGAATAAGGGATGGGTTAAACCTAAGATTTCCCGTGATAGAAAAGAGAAATCTATTGCAATAGTTGGAAGTGGCCCTTCAGGTCTAGCTTGTGCCCAGCAGCTTGCGAGAAAAGGATACGCTGTTACAGTCTTCGAAAAGAATTCTCGTCCAGGAGGATTGCTACGTTTTGGTATTCCTGACTTCAAGCTTGATAAAGCTGTTCTTGATAGAAGAATTGATCAATTAAAAGCCGAAGGAGTTAAATTTGAATGCAATACGAATGTTGCAGTCGAAGAACATCCTTCAGGCATTTGGTCAGATGCAGAAAAGCTCGTTTCTGCTGATGACCTGAAAAAAAATTTCGATGCAGTGGTTCTGACTATTGGTTCGGAAGAACCAAGAGACCTAAAAGTTCCTGGAAGAAATCTCAATGGTGTTTGTTTTGCTATGGAATATCTTCCTCGTCAAAACCGGATCAATGCTGATCTTCCCATTGAAGGAGAAATCTCAGCCAAAGACAAAAAAGTTCTAATAATTGGAGGTGGAGATACCGGAAGTGACTGCCTCGGTACAGCATTGCGCCAAGGCGCTAAAAGTGTCTTGCAGATAGACCTCGGACCTAAGCCGCCTGAAACTTATAACAAGGTGAAAGTTTGGCCACAGTGGCCAAAGAGTCTTCGTACCTCCACATCCCAAGAAGAAGGTGGAGAACGGGACTGGGCTATTTCTTCAAAAGAATTCGTTGACGATGGTCAAGGCAATGTCTGTGGAGTCAAGGCAGTAAGATTGAAATGGAATCCTGATCCCCTTACTGGACGAATTAAATTCGAAGAAATTAAGGGGTCGGATTTCACTATTGATGCCGATCTAGTTATTCTTGCTATGGGTTTCGCCCATCCAAATAATAAAGTGCTAGATGCATTTGGTGTCGAAAAGGATGGAAGAGGAAACGCAAAAGCTAATTACGACACTGGTAATAATTTCGCAACTAGCGTGCCTGGAGTTTTTGCGGCTGGCGATTGTCGACGTGGTCAGAGTTTAGTCGTTTGGGCTCTTTCCGAAGGAAGACGTTGTGCAGAAACAGTCGATGAGTATTTAGAATCTACTAAAGAAAAATAGGAAGATTCGAAATGATCAGGATATTTGCGTATCCCATCAAAGTCGATGAGAGTTGCATTGACGTGATGGGGCATACCAATAACAAGGTCTACCTTAGATGGATGGAAGAGGCTGCACTTGCACATTCAGGGGCAGTAGGCTGGCCTACTGAAAAATACTTTGAGAAAGGTGGTGCTTTCATTACAAAGCAGCACTGGGTGCAATATATTCGGCCGACATTTTTAGGCGAAGAGCTCACTATGTATACGTGGTGTGCAGAAATGGCAGAACGAAGTGCTTTAAGGCGATTTCAGCTAATGCGAAATGGCAAGACATGCATGAAAGCAGCTACTGACTGGGCTTTTATCGACACGCACACAGGAAGAGCGATTCCCGTGTTTCCTGAAGTGAGGGAAATATTTCCTGAAGTTCCGTCCAATGATCCTGAACTTCTCGGTCTAAAGATTCATATTCATGAATTCAGCCGTGAGAATTTATAGACTGCATCAACGACGAAGCCCCGATTGCTCGGGGCTTCGATTTAGGAAGAGACTAGAAGGGAACAATGGTGAGCTAGAGTCGACCACTAGTCCAAGCCAGTCTCCTAGAAAGTTATTTTATTCCTTATCTTTCTTTGGTGCCCAAGGATTGAACTCAGGAGTGGCATCCACGGATACTGGAAGTGTTGGGATGACGATCTCTGGAAGCTCGCCTGTTAACGTCTTCAACCAAGCAACGATATCGGCAATTTCTTCCTTGGTATAAGTTCTACCAAGCTGCAGTTCACCCATAATACGAACAGCTGTAGCAAGGTTGCCAGCTTCGCCGTCATGGAAATACGGATAGGTTAGTTCGACGTTACGCAGGGTTGGAACCTTAAAGTTCATGCGATCTTGGTCTTTCTTGCTAATGCCAGCTACGCCTTGAGCAGTATTAGTGGTTTCATATGGTCTAACAACACCCATCTTCTGGAAGGAATTTCCACCAAGGAGCGGACCGTTGTGGCACATGATGCAACCACTGGTCTTGAAGAGTTCAAGACCTTTCTTTTCCTGATCGGTAAGAGCTTTCTCATCGCCTTTCAGGTATTTATCGAATGGCGAATTTGGGGTGACTAGAGTGTGTTCAAAAGCTGCAATAGCTTCTGTGATTTCTTCGATAGTGACTTTATCAGTACCGAAAGCTTTCTTGAAATATGGCTTGTAGCCAGGGATTGAGTCGATAACGTTAACTGCAATCTCGTGAGAGCTAGCCATTTCAAGTGGATTTTCGATTGGACCACCAGCCTGTTCTTTCAAGTCTTTAGCACGGCCATCCCAGAACTGTGCGATCTGATGTTCAGCATTCAACACGGTTGGAGAATTGATAGGACCTTGTGCCCAATAGTCACCAACAGAGGTCTTTAAGTTGTCAACGCCGCCAGTGGAAAGGTTATGGCAGCTATTGCATGAAATAAAACCAGAACGTGAAAGGCGTGGGTCAAACCAAAGCATCTTGCCAAGTTCTACTATTGGTTTCATTTGTTCGTTAACAACAACTGGCTCAACTGGCTTGAAAATGCTGTTGTTCGAAGCCGCAAAACCAATAGTGCCTGCTAGACCCATGGAGATTAGCGCACCAAACACGATGGTTTTGGATTTAAGGGACATAGGGGATCTCCTTTAGTGATAGAAAGGTTCGGATGCTTTTAGCATCTTTTAGCACTGTAGCATAACCCCCAATATGAGCAAAATGTTTTATTCGTTATTTGTTTTTTCTATGAATTCGATAGCTAATTTACAAATCGAAACACAATTATCGACTTCATGGACTGTTCCTGTCGGAGGCACATCTTTATCTGCCAAAGATATCAGATGAAGGCACTGTAAATTACCGGGATGCGGCAGTAAATCTTAATCAAACAGGTTAGCATTACCGGAAGCCAATTCCGGAGAAATCCGCTGAGCCAAACGTAAAC
>JAJPXW010000016.1 GCA_021205255.1 Burkholderiales bacterium | reverse complement strand
AGATATTAAAGCTCGTGGGTCAAGGGTTGACTAGCAAGGTCATTGGTGAGCGGTTGAATCTCTCAGAAAGGACGATACAAGGTCATCGCCTAAATCTTTCTAAAAAGTTCAAGATTCATTCTCCTCAGGAATTGATTTCATGTCTGAATGTTCTTAAGAGCCTTCAGCATTAAGAGCATAACGATCGGGTGCTGGAAGTCTAAAAGCTTGTTAAACCCATACAGTTCTAGCCTAAGAAACATGAAATTAGTTAGGGATAAAGTACTTGTGAGTATTTGTACCACCCCTAAGAGTAAAATTTTAGACAACATTAATTATTTCCTTTATTAATAAGGATTAGGAGATCGGTTATGGCTCTCGTATCTTTGCGTCAGCTCTTAGACCACGCGGCTGAGAACAGCTATGGCATTCCAGCCTTCAATGTCAACAACCTGGAACAAGTTCAGGCCATTATGCAGGCCGCTAGCGAAGTAAATGCTCCAGTAATTATGCAGGCTTCTGCCGGTGCCCGTAAATATGCTGGTGAACGTTTCCTTGAACATCTTATTAAGGCGGCTATTGAAGAATATCCACATATTCCAATCTGCATGCATCAAGACCACGGCCAGAGCCCAGCTGTATGCGAAGGCGCAATTGATCTTGGATTTTCATCGGTAATGATGGATGGCTCCTTAAAGAGCGACGGAAAGACTATTGCTCCATTTGACTATAACGTCCATGTAACTAGGGAAGTAGTCAAAATGGCACATGCCACAGGTGTCTCAGTCGAAGGTGAGCTAGGTTGCCTAGGGTCTCTTGAAACAATGAGAGGCGACAAGGAAGACGGTCACGGAACTGAAGCGACAATGACAAGAGACCAGCTTTTGACCGATCCTGACCAAGCAGCCGAATTTGTTAAGGAAACTCAGGTTGATGCTTTAGCAATCGCTATTGGCACTAGCCATGGCGCTTATAAATTTACTCGCAAGCCGACTGGCGACATTCTGGCAATCGATAGAGTCAAGGAAATCCATGCAAGAATTCCTAATACCCATTTAGTCATGCATGGCTCTTCTTCTGTTCCACAAGAATATTTGGAGATCATTAGAAAGTACGGCGGAAAATTTAGAGAGACTTATGGCGTTCCAGTCGAAGAAATTCAGGAAGCTATTAAGTACGGTGTCCGTAAGATTAATGTCGATACTGATATTCGTCTGGCCATGACTGCCGCTATTAGAAAGTTCTTCGTAGAAAATCCGGAAGCTTTTGACCCGCGTGCCTATATGAAGATGGCAAGAGCCGCTTCTGTCGAGCTTTGCAAGTCCCGCTATATCGCGTTTGGTGCAGCTGGGCATGCCTCTGAAATTAAGCCTCTCCCACTAGAGGAAATGGCTAAGCTCTATAGAGAAGGCGTTTTGCACCAGCAAGTTAGCTGATTAGGTGGCTTCTAACATGGAAAAGCACAAGGACGCTTCCGAGCTTAAAGGTAAAACTGGTCTAACGAGACTTTATAACGCCTTCCGTTATTCCGTTCAAGGTTTTAAGTCGGCTTGGAAAACGGAAGAAGCGTTTCGTCAAGAAGTTTGCTTAGCTGTCGTTATGATTCCAGTGGCTGCGATAATGCCAATCGGATTAATAGAAAAACTGCTAATGATTGGTAGCGTAGTCCTTGTGCTTATTGTGGAAGTGCTGAATTCTGCTATTGAAGCAGTAGTCGATAGATTCGGAGGAGAAATCCATCCGTTATCGGGTAAAGCCAAGGACTTAGGTAGTCTAGCTGTACTCTTTTCACTACTACTTTGCGGGTGCATTTGGCTCTTTATTCTCTTTAAGGAATACGCCTAAAGCATCTGTTTAGCTGACCTAATAAAACAAAAGCCTGGAGTTTGGAATCCAGGCTTTTGTGGCTTAGTCGAAATTAAATTTTCTCTGCTAATTTCTTCGCAAGGCCGATATAGGTCTGCGGAGTCAGTTCTTGCAGAGACTTCTTAGCATCCTCTGGAATATCTAGTTGAGCTACAAACTCGTGGATGACTTCAGGAGTGATACCTTCTTTGCCGCGGGTAAGCGCTTTGAGTTGTTCGTACGGATTTGGCACGCCGTATCTTCTCATTACCGTCTGGATAGCTTCAGCCAGGACTTCCCAGGAGTGTTCCAAATCAGCATTAATTACTTCCTCGTGTAATTGCAGTTTGCTAAGTCCTTTTTGAAGTGACTTATAGCCCACTAGGCTATAGCCAAAAGCTACACCTAGGTTACGCAGTACTGTCGAGTCAGTTAGATCGCGCTGCCATCTGGAAATAGGAAGCTTACCGGCAAGGAAATTGAAAAAGCTATTAGCCATTCCAAGATTGCCTTCGGAATTCTCAAAGTCGATAGGATTGACTTTATGTGGCATTGTCGAAGAACCAACTTCTCCTTCCTTTAATTGCTGCTTGAAGTAGTTCAGAGCGATATAGACCCAAATGTCCCGGTCGATATCGATAAGAATAGTATTGGCCGGGCTAATGGCGTTAAAGAGTTCGGCCATATAGTCGTGAGGTTCAATCTGAATAGTGTAGCTATTAAGCTTTAACTGCAACTGGTCTTCTACGACATGGCGAGCAAAAGCTTCCCAGTCCCTATCTGGATAGGCAACGACATGGGCGTTGTAGTTACCAACTGCGCCATTCATCTTGGCCAGGATTTCCACTTTTTCGATGGAATCGATAGCTAGATCAAGTCTTGCAGCTACATTGGCAAATTCCTTGCCAACTGTGGTAGGACTTGCATGCTGACCATGGGTGCGCGCAAGCATAGCAACGCCAGCCCACTGATGGGCAAATTCCTTAAGCTTCTTGCAGATGGTCTCCAAATCGGAGCAAAGGATTTGACGGCCACTAAAGAGCATCATGGCATGCGAAGTGTTATTGATGTCTTCGGAAGTGCATCCGAAATGGACGAATTCCTTAGCTGCCTTTAGTTCAGGAACGGTTTCCATCTGCTGCTTAACCCAGTATTCGACTGCCTTGACGTCATGGTTAGTTACGGCTTCAATATTTTTAATATTTTGGCAATCTTCAACACTGAAGTTAGCAGCTAGCCCTCTGAGATAAAGCTTGTTCTTTTCACTTAGCTCAGGAAGCTCTGGTAACTTAAATTCAGAAAGTGCAATCAGCCATTCGACTTCGACGGTGACGCGAGCCTTCATTAAGGCGTACTCAGAAAAAATTTCCCTTAGTGCGGCTGTCTTCGAAGCATAGCGACCATCTAAAGGAGAAATGGCAGTTAATGTGGAAAGTTCCATTTGCGTATCGTTGTATGTGATTGAGATTGTGGGTATTTTAATCACGTGTCGAGAGTACAAAGAGGACTGGTAAATTAGTGCTCCAAGAGTATGGGTTCGTTAGGCAGCGGTTTGGAGACGGGCTTATTTGGAAATTCCTTACCAAGAATTTCTCCCATCTGCAAAACGGCATGCTTAATACCGGTGGCGAAATTATTCGTCTTGAAGGACTGGCTCATCTTTTTAATGATTTCAGCCAGCAGCTCCGGGGTTAATACTCGGGAAGCGGCACGGTCGACAATAATTTCAATTGCCTGGTCAGATAGGTTTAAGTAGATCAGTACTCCATTATTGTCTTCAGTGTCCCAGCAGCGATATTGAGAAAAGAGCTCCTCTGCCCTATCCCGAGTAGACAACCTATCCCTTAAGTAGGAGTAGGGCAGGCTTCTTTCAATAACGACTTCAAATTCAGCGGAGGTTTTAGTTTCCGCTTCCTCAATAGCCTTAGTGATTCTTTCAAGAGTTATTTTTGTAAAAGATCTGCGTAGCGGTATTGGTCCGAAAAGGACGTGTTTAAGTAGTCTTC
This sequence comes from Burkholderiales bacterium, assembly GCA_021205255.1. Taxonomy (GTDB): domain Bacteria; phylum Pseudomonadota; class Gammaproteobacteria; order Burkholderiales; family Burkholderiaceae_F; genus JAJPXW01. Next base: position 3,028 of record JAJPXW010000016.1, on the reverse strand, counting down.
CAAAACCCATTACCACCTCCCACTGGCACCGCCACCAGCCGATCGGCCGCCACTGCCTGAGCTCGGGCCTCTAAATACTCCACGAGAACTACCTTTACGGCCAAATCCACCTAATCCACCTAGTCCTCCGAGTTTGCCAAAAGAACCAAGGGAACCAAGCGAACCGAAAGAGCCAAATGGATTTCTTTGACTAGTTCTTCCGAAGCCCTGCAGTCGATTTAACTGGCTGGCTCTTCTCGCACTAGCCTCCAGCACTCTATTTGGAACAAATAAGCAGAAAGCCAGGGTAAGAAGTCCCATGATTATGGCTGCAATAAATGAGCCAAAGATTACCCAGCCAACTAATGCAGTAAGGATGGCAGAAATAGGGGTACCTTTGTTTCCAAGTAGCCGTTGCATCGTCATTATGATGCCAAGTCCCATAAAGATAGCTACGATAGCGAGCTCCAAGTACATGATGCCTTCTTCTTCGGCATCAACATTCTTGAAGCTCTCAACGACTTTTGGGCGGGGTAGGTTCTCCCCCTCAATGAGCTTAAAGATGGAATCAAGGCCTTTATTGACTCCTTCGTAGAAGTTACCTTTTTTAAAGCTTGGAATGATGTCTTCTTCGAGTATCCGGTAGGCTAGGACATCGGGAATTGCTCCTTCGAGAGCCTGCATGACATCTATGCGCACTTGGCCTTCTTTAGGAGCTATAAAAATGAGGAGGCCATCTCCAATCCCTTTTCTTCCTGGTTTCCATTCAACACCAACTCGATGTGCATAAGCTTCTATAGGTTCGCCATTCAGAGAGGGGACGACTACGACAGCGACTTGACTGCCGGTCTTTTTCTCAAAGGCCGCTATCTTGTTCCACAGAGCCTTTCTTTGCTCAGGAGTAAAGAGAGAAGCGGAATCGGCGACATAGTCGAACTTTGGGATAGGGGCTAAGTTGTTAGCACTCAGAGCTTGGCCACTAAAAAGGGCTAGGGAGAGTGCAGTGAAAAGCCAAAATATGGCCATACTTAACCTCTGGATAATCTTTTGAAAACTATTCTGCAAGGCTGGCTCCAAATTCTACTTTCGGTGGCGTTTCAGCTTCTTTTACATCGGCGACTGTGTACTGTGGCTTTGGCTTATATCCAAAAATCTTGGTCCAGATCATTTGCGGGAACTGCCTGATGTAAGTGTTATAGGCTTGAACGGTAGTGATGTAATTGTTTCTAGCTATCGTTATTCTGTTTTCGCATCCTTCAAGCTGAATCCTTAAATCCTGGAAGCCTTTATTGGCCTGCAAGGTCGGATAGCGCTCGACGGAAACGAGCAGGCGAGACAATGCGCTAGTTAATTGACCTTGAGCCTGCGTGAACTTTTGGAATTGTTCAGGATTATTAAGAAGCTCTGGACTAGCTTGCACTGAAGTTGCTTTCGCTCTTGCTTCTATAACCTGCGAAAGAGTGGACTTTTCAAAATCGGCTTCTCCTTTGACGGAGGCAACGATATTCGGAATTAAGTCATTGCGTCGCTGATATTGATTGAGGACTTCACTCCATTTGGCGTTGACATCCTCATCCAAACTCTGGACTTCGTTATATCCGCATCCACTTAACGATAAGAACGTCAATAGAGTGCAGACAAGTAAAAGGAACCTTTTCATTGATTGGGTACTCCGGGAAGTTAAGAAGTTTCTAATTCTATTGATGCAAGTTGATTTGTTTGTGCTTGTGAGAATTTTGGAATTCTTCAGGCCATTATTCAAAAACGCTGAGGTAGTGGGATGCATCGACTGGTTCTTTAGGTTTTAATCGAGCATCGGTCAAAGTACCTACAATAATCCAGCATGCCAAAGTTTCTCCAGGACGGCATAGCGGTTTAGTGACTTCCGGCCACCGAACGTTGCTTCCAGTCACGACTTTCAACCCAAAACCCTGCAACTCTAGCGCAGTGACGACATTCATTAGGAAAGCTCCACAGGCCAACCACTGCTCGTAGGCTGGAACTTCCTCGTTATTTATATCTATCTTTACGACAAAGGCAAGTAATCCTGCACCTTTCAAGGCTTTTGTGCGAGCTCTTTCAGCTTCTTTCTGATCCGCTCCGGCATTTAATGCGCCAGCTTCGAAGAAATCCGCCATCTTTGCCCTGTTTTTTATTAGCACGATGCGACAGGGACGCAGAGATTTGTGATCCGGAGCTGCTAGACCACATTTGACAGCTTCTAGCAGTTGCTCTTCATTGGGTGGTGGATCTCCTAAATATTTCGGAGCCGCCGATGAGCGGTTTTGCAGAATCTTTAGGAATTGGTCAGTATCCATGGAGGCCTCCCAGCTTCTTATTCAAAAGCTAAACTATCGAATGTACTGCGGTCTCAACCACCCTAGGAGTCAAAATGGGAAATAACGGAATTTGCCTGACTGGCGAAATTATCGACATTACCATGTCGGCCGATGAAAATACGCCGGTTTATCCAGGCGATACCCCTCTAACAGTAAAGTGGCTCGAAAAGGCAGAGGAGTATCTTTCCGAAATTACATTTACGCCCCATGTTGCGACACATATGGATTTCCCATTGCATTTCGGCTTTAAGAAGAGTATCGATTGGGTCGAGAACCTGGATATCTTTATAGGCGAATGCCAAATTGTGGACTTTAGTGAATGGGAAGAAATAGGCCTAGATAAATGCACTTTGCCAACTAATCTACCACCTCGAGTCATTTTTAAGTTTAAAGATCGCAAGCAAGGCATACCCATTCGTCTAGCCCCAGGTCTTATTGATTGCGGAGTCAAGCTTTTAGGGACAAATAATGCCTCTGTAGATCACGAAGATTCATTGACTTTCGATTTCCATAAGGCGACTTTGTCAGCTGGAATCTGTATCTTGGAAAATCTCGATCTTTCTAAGGCAAGTCCTGGAAGATATTTCCTTAGTGCAGCACCTTTGAAATGGAGTAAGCTCGATGCTGTGCCTGTTCGCGCCTACCTAATGAAAATTAAGGAGTAGGAAGACGGAAGTCGGATTTGGGTGAGAGAAATCAAAACCGAGTTA
>JAJPXW010000133.1 GCA_021205255.1 Burkholderiales bacterium | reverse complement strand
GGTTTGGATACAGATGAAGCTACTCTGCAAGCACCTGAAACTCCTCTAGTAGTTTATTACAGTCACGGTGGTCAAACAGAAAAAGTAGCCCAATTGCTAGCCGAATCTCTTTCAGCTCCTGTTTATAGAATAGAAACGACTCGGCCATATAACCCGATGGAAGCCAAAGAGGCCAGACAAAGAGGGCTGTTGCCTGAAATTAAAAGAAACTTTCCTCCATTAAAAAATTTCAGCCGGATTGTCCTAGTTTTTCCAGTATGGGGTTACACAGTATGTCTACCAATGCAGAAGTTCCTTTCTTTAGCTGATCTGCAAGGCAAGCAAGTCGATGCCGTTGCAGTAAGCGTTGGAAAACTCGGTGGAACTTTTGAGAATCTAGAAAAGATGCTGAAAGGCGGAACGCTAGAAAAGACCAATTCCATTACTTTTGTAGATAAACGAACCGAAGACCAGTTAAAGACTATGTTGTCACGCTGGAATACTGGAGCAGTTCCTAGAAAAGTTCTTTTATGCAAGGGAATTCAAGTCGGTGGCGTTCCTTTAACTGAAATTGTTGTCGATAACAAGGCATTTGCACTCCAATTACCCAGAACCACTACTTATTCGACTTCAGCGACTTATACACCAGAATCTCCTAAACCAACTGATCCAGCTCCAGGTAAGATTTACATCGGTCCTGATGGTGCTGTTTCCGTGGATGGGGTTCATATTGGTAAAACCACTTCCAAACTAGCAAAAGGTACATTTACTGAAGGAGGGTACCTTACTCTTTATTAAATCTTTGCAAAGAGAACGAAAAGCCCCAAGCGGAATTTGCTTAGGGCTTTTATGAAGTGCCTAGAACTAATTAGTTAAGCAAGTTGTGTCTGTGGTTGCCAATAAACAAAACGCCCATTTACCATTGTGGCCAGCACACTGGTTTTAAGTAGCTCTTCGGGATTCTCTGTAAAGATATCCTTATCAAGTAAAACCAGATCAGCTACATAACCAGGTTTTAGTCTTCCTTTACGGCTACTTTCAGCAGTGGCGTAAGCGCTTTCATAGGTATAAGCATCGACCGCCTCCTGAATTTCCATTTTTTCATCAGGGTTGTAAGGCTCATCTTCAGGATCACGGAGTCTCTTCCTAGTTACTGCGCAATATAGGTTCTCTAATGGATTCATATCCTCTACTGGACTATCCGTGCCGAGGCTGGTATGAACGCCAAGTTCCTGCAATGTGTGGAAGTTGTAGCTTGTGGCTGCCATTTCGTCGCCCACTCTATCGTTCACAATAGTTGAGTCGTAATGGATAAAGATTGGTTGAACGAAAGCAAGAATGTTCTGCTTGGCAAATCTTTCTAGAAGAGCTCTATCCGTGATTTGTACGTGAATAATTCCACATCTCAATGGATTGTCTGGCTTAAGTACATTTTCAAAAGCGTTTAAGACGTTTTCAATCGCACCATCGCCAATGGCATGCACTACTGTCGGAAAGCCCGAATCCTGAGCCATCTTTGTGAGAACTTCAATTTCTTCTTGAGTTAGTGTTGCTATACCTGTGTTTTCTGGATCATCGTGATATGGCTTCCTCATTAAAGCAGTACGCGCACCTAGACTGCCATCGGCAAACAATTTCAAAGCACCAAGCTGATTGAAAGGATCGTTTCGCTTAGTAGCTCGTTCAGACGCTAAAAAGCTCTTGAGTGGCTCTGGCTTCATGAAACTGAATTGATGGCTTACTCGAATAGTGGGGATGCGAGTTGCGAAAAATTCGTCATAGGCTTCCAGCGAAGTTTGCCAATCTCTATTTCTTACATCACAAGTCTGTACAGAAGTGATTCCGCACTTATTGGCATAGTCGACGGCAATTTGGATCAGGCGAACCTTTTCTTCTACAGGTTGCTCAGCCATAATCCAACGGATTTGGTCTCTGGCATTTTCACGAGCAATTCCAGTTAATCGGCCATGCTCGTCTTTATCTAATGCCCCACCTTCGGCTGGAATGGTGTTGCCATCTACACCAGCCATTTCTAGTGCTTTGCTATTGCAAACAATAATGTGGCCACAAGCACGTACAAAAATTATGGGGTAGGTGGTGGAAATTTTGTCAAGGTCATCTCTGTTAAGTAGCCTATGTTCCTTGAAATGATCTTGGTTCCATCCCATTCCATAGATAACGCTTCCTGCTGGAGGATTCTTGTCTTTTATGTATTGCTTGCCACGCTCGATGACTTCATCAACGCTTTGCGCCGTTTGAAGCCGGACTGCATTTAACGCAATTCCTGTGTTCAGCAAATGCATATGCGAGTCGTTGAATCCAGGTACTATTGTTGCCCCTTGAGCCTTTATCACTGTATCTGGACATCCATATTCGCCGACAATGTCGTCTTCAGTACCTACGGCTCTGATGATTCCATCTTCACCGATAAGGATGCTGTCAGCAAATACGTTCTTTTCAACGTAAATTTTGGCGTGGGTAATTAGAACTGGACTATCCAGCGTCTGTGTATTATTTGTCATGTCACTCTTCGCTTATAGAAAGTTGTGGGAGGGTGGCCATTGTTGGTACGGACGCAGTGGCCTTGCGTCTTTCCAGGTATTCATAAAGTGCCCAGCTACCGAGTGGGAATACAACGCCAATCATTGCAGTTACTGGATCCTTCCAGAATGTATTAATGATAAGGCCAATGGTGATTCCGCAAACTAGGAAAATAGTGACCGGGTAGAACCAGACCTTGTAAGGTCTAACCATGTCTGGATACTTCTTGCGAAGGACAACTACTGCATAGAAAGTCAGACCATGGAATATCAATCCGTAGATTGCAACTAGATTAGTCAGTTGCCCTAAGGTTCTGAAGCTAATCAGAATAATTGAGACGATTGCTGTACCAATAATGGCGTACTTCGGGGTCTTGTAGACTGGATGAACTTCAGCAAAACTCTTGAACAGAAGACCGTCCTTGGCCATAGCGTAGAAAGCTCTTGGGAAGACCATGATGCAGCCATTTAAAGAATTGAAGATGGCGAGAATCATGGCGACTGCAACGATTAACTTGCCGTATGAGCCAAACAAGTCGCCTGCTGCATAAGTGCCAAGGTAGTAATTCTTTTCCGAGACCATCTGAGTAATAAAGTCAAAAGGTAGAACTCTATAGATGGCAAAGTTAAAGAGGACGTAAAGAACCATCACGCCAACGATCGAAATGATTAACGATAGTGGAATATTTCTCTTTGGATTCTTAACTTCTTCTGCTACGTTATTGAGATTAGTCCAGCCCTCATAAGCCCACATAGTAGCGATGATGGCAAAGCCAATCATTGAAAGAATGTCTAAAAACGATGGCATCTCACCAGGGATGGTAAAGAAGTTCGGATGTTGACGGCCAAGCATTAATCCAGCGATCAGGATTAGAAAGATTGGAAGCAGCTTAAGAACCATGAAAATGCACTGGACCATGTTGCCGAACTTAATTCCTCGTACGTTTATCCACGTGAGAAGAAGGACGGAAATAATGGCAATTGCCTTCTGAGTCAATGGGTCAAGAGGATAAATCGATGAAATTGCAGCTGCGAAAGCAACAGCAAGAGCGCCAATGGAGCCTGGAGAAGAAAGCAAGAATTTGCAAATGCCATTGATAAAAGCAATTCTTTCTCCGAAAGCTTCTCGCAAATACACATAGCTGCCACCGGCCTTAGGCATCATGGCCCCTAGTTCGGCAAAGCAAATCCCACTGAGTAATGTGATGACTCCACCGATAACCCAGACCAAAATTGCCAAGCCGAGGCTTAAATTGCATCGGGCTAGGACTATACCGCCAATGTAGAAGATTCCGGAACCAATCATGATGCCAGCTAGGACGGATAAGCCGCCAAAGAGGCCGACTTCACGTCTGAGTTCTGTCTTTTCCGAACTCAGTTCTTGCACGTGCCGAGATGATGAGTCAGACATAGTAATTTCCTTGGTTAGGTTAAAAACTAAGAAAGCTGCAAGATGTCGATGCAGCTTTTTGAGTCTGAGCTCACCGACAGCTCCTCTGCTAATTTGCAGGAGTCACAGGCATATTCTGTCTGTGCCCAACTAAGCTTTCGTGCCCGAAAGCTTGTTTCGGCGGCTTGGCCTTTCATCAGTTTACGGATGCCTCCTAGGCTGACTACTATTCCGTTCCGCGCCTCTGTCAACTTTCAGTTAAAAATATAACATTCAATTACAGGATCTTGAGGAGATGGTCAGTACTGTTTTGAGTAAATAGAGGAGGAATATGACCATTTTGCGCAAAGTGTCCCCTAAAGCGCTGGTGTTTTAAGAAATGACTTCCTTTTAGCAGCCTTGTCTTTAGTGGCTTGTACACGGAAATTCAAGGCCATTGTTCAGGGCTGCGCCTTTATAATTTCCCAAGAAGCAACCTTCAACTAAGAGTTCTAATGCCAAAAGCACTCCATATTCATTCCACTGACAATATCGCTGTATGCACTTCTGCTGTAGTTGCAAACGATGAAGTTACTATCTTGGAACCCGATGGTTCCACTTATGTTTTAGTCGCTCAGTCAGCAATTCCTTTCTGCAACAAAATCGCATTAAAAGATATTCCATCAGGTGAAGAAATCGTTAAGTACGGCGAAGTGATAGGTAAAGCTACTGAAGATATAAAGAAAGGATGCTTAGCCGATCACCACAATATTGCAAGTCAGCCTCGTAAATACGAAGACGAATACATCCTTAAAGGAGAAAAAGCATGAATGAATTTCTTGGATATAAACGCGACGATGGCTCTGTCGGCGTAAGAAACCATGTGCTTATTCTTCCATCTTGCGCTTGTGCTTCAGAAACGTGTCGTGTAGTCGCTTCTCAGGTCCAAGGCACTAAAAACGTCATTATTAATGTTGGGTGCTCGGACGTCACTGCCAATACTGAAATGACGCAACGAGTGTTGACGGGTTTTGCTCTCAACCCCAATGTCTATGGAGTAGTGATTATTGGATTGGGTTGTGAAACTGTTGGCCATAAGGAACTTGCGGATTCAATAAGAAAACAGACTTCCAAGCCAGTTGTCTCTTTTGGTATTCAGGAAATTGGAGGAACTATTAAAACCGCTGAAGCGGCTGTCAGAGCGGCTAGAGAAATGGTGCAAGAAGCGGCAAAACAGCAAAGAGTCCCTTGTCCTGCATCTGACCTTTTCGTCGCTATTGAATGCGGAGGATCTGACGCAACAAGTGGAATCGCTTCGAATCCTGCAGTAGGAAACATGGCCGACCGTGTCTACGACGCTGGTGGCACTACCATGATGAGCGAGACTGTCGAATATATTGGAGCTGAACACGTTTTAGCTAAGAGGGGAGCGACACCTGAAATCCATGACCAAATCATTCGGATTTGCGAAGACTACGAAAAGCATTTAGCTCTTGCCGGACAAGATTGCAGAACTGGACAGCCAACTCCTGGAAATAAAGCTGGCGGCCTATCGACCATAGAGGAAAAGTCGCTAGGTTGCATCCATAAAGGTGGTACCCGTCCAATTACCGAAGTTCTACAAGAAGCAGCACGGCCAACAAAGAAAGGCGCTCTAATTATGGATACGCCGGGCTATGACATTTCTTCGGTAACGAGCATGATTGCTGGAGGTGCGACAGTTGTAGTTTTCACTACTGGAAGAGGGACGCCCACTGGTCATGCTTTAAGTCCCGTGATCAAAGTAACTGGTAATCCAATTACGGCAAAACGAATGGCCGATAACATGGACGTGGATGTTTCCGGAATTCTCGAAGGAGACGAAACTATTTCGCAGGCTGGTGAAAAGATCTACGAGGAAGTGCTTGAAGTCGCTTCTGGCAAACCGACTAAAGCCGAGTCCCTGGGCTTTTCCGATATTGCAGTCGACCATGTCTGCCGCTTTATCTGATTCTTAGGAATTTCATGCATAGGAATCCAAATCACGGATGATTTACCTGTTCTTTGGTTGGCGTGTCAATTTAGTAGCTAGTGGCAATGAAATAGTCAACACTTAGAGTTAAGACAACAAAGGCTGAGAATTCCCAGCCTTTGGTCAAGCGACTTGTTTACTTGATATCGTGGAATAGGAAATCCATTGAAAGTCTGGATTTTGGTTTTGTGCGGTTTGCATCGTTTTCTGCGTCATAACCAAGCGTGACGATAAGAACACTATGCAGTCCGTAGTTGGTCAGGCCAAGGAGCTTATCCATTGCTTTCGGGTCGAAACCTTCAATAGGAGTGGAATCGATGCCCATGCTAGCTGCAGCGTAGAGCAGTACGGTCATAGCAATGTAGGCTTGCTTTTCTTCCCAAGTCTGAGTCTCACCAAGAGAGTCACGTAGCCCAACCCAATACTTTCTGCTTTCGTTATCAGCCTTAATTTCCTCTTCTGTCTTTAGACGTCCGTCTTTCTTGCCGGCTTCAATAATCTTTAGCAAGAACTTTTCGTCAAGACCATTGTGCACAGCGATTAATACAAAGTGGGAGCAAGTGTCAAGGCGTGGCCAGTTGAAGTCTGCAACTGCTGGGCGAATCTTGGCTTTCTGTTCTGGAGTAGAACCAGTAAGGAAAATCCATGGCTGGCTATTGACTGAAGAAGGTGAAAGGCGAAGAATTTGTTTCAGGGTTTCGAAATCAGCGTCTGAAATTTTCTTGTTTGGATTGTATTCCTTAGCTGTAAAGCGCTTTTTGGAAAGCTCTAGAAAGTTCATTTGGTTTCCTTTATCTAAGTGGTTAACCTCAATTGGAGACTTCTTATACGCCAATATTTTCCCTTGCTTGTTACAAATCCTCCAAGTTGGTCAAAAACTCAGCTTGGAGGGCTCAAATTGCTAGGTGGAAATTTTGTAAAAGAACCAGCGGTCCCTTTTGATCAACTACTTCTTTAAAGAGATCAATGGACT
>JAJPXW010000217.1 GCA_021205255.1 Burkholderiales bacterium | reverse complement strand
CAAAATGAACTTCAAGAAACCCCTGGTAGCTTTGACAATGGCGTCTCTATCAGCCGTTGCCTGTGCAGAATCGGAAGTCACCCTCTACGGAACTGTGGATGCAGCCGTAGTCGTGGGTAAGGAGTCCCGCAGAGCCGCCACTGTCCAGTTGATGGACGGAGTCGCAGGAGGAAGCGTCTGGGGCATTAAGGGAGTCGAGGATTTAGGTAATAATTGGGAAGTAGGGTTCACTCTTGAAAATGGTTTTACCATTAATGACGGTGCTGCCTTAGAGCCAGGATTTGCCTTTTATAAGCAGGCCACGTTGCATGTTTCTTCGGACTTTGGAACATTCGCCATGGGTCGCATGGGAACATTAGCATCCTATGAAGGCACCTATAGCATTTGGGACGCTTCGCCGTTTGGAACAGACTACTTGCAAGCTGGTCTAAACAACATTTTCAACACGGGCCAAATTTTTAATAACACTTTGCTCTATGTATCGCCGGACTTCGATGGGTTAGCGTTGCATCTGCAATATTCGAACGGTACGGAATCCGATACTAACAAGTGGTCGAAGTCCAACCACTATTACGCTGTTGGCCTGACTTATGAAATAGGTGGCCTGAATCTAGTCGGTATTATTGAAAGATTCGACTACGATAAATTTGCCGATCCGAGAGATAAGGCCTCGATGGTCTACAGCCTAAGTGCGGCCTATGATTTCGAAGTGGCAAAAGTCTATTTCGGCTACCAGTATGCGAACCGCTTGCACACAGTAGATCAACTTGACAATATGGCGTTTACTGGCAAAGGCGCTAGCCAGAACGCATTTACTTTAGGTACGGAAGTTCCAGCAGGAGGTGGTACTTTCAAAGCGGCAGTCAATTACCGCTGGGGGAGGGCCGCCAATGACTTTCTTTTTGTCGCTGCGGAAGACGCTGATAATTTCGACATAAACAAAAAGAAATTTAGCCGCTTTAGTTTTGGCGTTGCTTACGAATATCCCTTGTCAAAGAGGACATTCGTATACGGTTTCGGAGCTATGCAAAAAGGTTGGGGCGCATTTTCTACAGCTGATATAAAAGGCGACTTCAACAACTGGTCAATTGGCATGGGCCTCCACCACGACTTCTAAAGCTATTTTTAGCTTAGTGTAGTGGGTTAGCCTCGGTTTTGCCGAGGCTTTCTCTCTTTAGGCGAATAGGCGGAAAATAAGCTAGTCGAAGTTAATTTAGCCTGCGGTTGTGCCAAACTTTTATCTATAAAAGTTGAATTAATCCAGAAACGGGGAAGGTAAGAACGAAAATGACCGAGAAGTCAGATCCTCTGGAAGAAGAAGTTATATCGAGTAGGGAAATATATAACGGTAGATTTCTGCATTTAATGCAGGATGAAGTGCGGGTGCCTGGAGGTGTCCATACTTTTCGGGAGTATCTAAGGCATCCAGGTGCCGCTGGCATAGTGGCACTCCTTGATAACGGGAACGTCATCATGGAGCGTCAGTGGAGACATCCGCTCAGAAGAGCCTTCTATGAGATTCCTGCAGGAAAGCTTGACCCCAACGAAGCACCTTTGGTTTGCGCAAAAAGGGAGCTCATAGAAGAAACTGGACACGAAGCAGCTAATTGGTACCGACTTGGAAGGTTTAACAACGCCATTGGCTATTCCAATGAAGAAATCACTATATTCCTCGCTAAAAATCTTAAAAAAGTTCCGCAGAAGCTAGATGTAGGGGAAGTTCTAGAAGTTATAGAGATACCTTGGCAGGAATTAGTAGCCAAATGCTGCAATGGTGAAATCATGGATGTCAAGACCATAGTTGGAGCACTTTGGCTTGAAAAAGTCATGAACGGCACAATGAAATTGCCGGAATAACAAAAAGCAAAAGACCCGATGCGGGGAAACTTCCACACATCGGGCCGCTTTCTAATCCCTAATTTCCGAAATATTAGGTCTTATAAACTGGGAACCCTTTAAATATTTCTCTTGTCTTCGATTCAAGAGTGCTATTGAATAGGTCGTCGCTCTGCTTTTTCTTCAGAAGGAAAATAGGCTCGTCGGATAAGACTTTAGCGACATCGTTTTCAGGAACTAACTTAATCGCGTTGACATAGCAGACTTCAGTGCAAAGTCCGCAACCAATGCAATCTCGGACTAAGTCCGTGAAAACAAATTCCTCTCCTTCCTTCTTTACTTTCAGAGAACCGGTCGGGCACGCTGAAACACAAAGAGTGCAAGCCGTACAGCGTTTCTCGTCAATGTATGGACGCACTGAATGAAGAGTTTCCATCACTTCTTTCGGGGCATCTTGGTTCTTAGAGAGGAAATTAAGCTCACGCTTGCGTTTTTCCGGTACCCTCTTCCAGGGCTCGTCCTTAAAGCCCTCCTTATCGAAGGTTTGTTCCCCAGTCTTGGCAATCTCAGCCGTATCCTGGAATGCTCTTCCAAAAAGCATGCGCCTTCCAAGATTGACTTCCGGTTCTTTTTCCTTCAAAACGATTTGGGCTTTATCGGTCTTATCGAAGATACCTTGGGATTCGTCATGCTCCTTAAAGACGCTTTCATGCTCGTTGTAGCGAGGACATGTCTTGCAGCCTCCATTAAGAAGCTTAATTTCCTTCGCTCCCTCAGCAGCGGCATTCAAGTAGACAGTTACATCGAGCTGTTGCAGGCATGGAATATTTGCGCCTTTTCTAGTCTTCGTTAGAGAGCACGCAAACGAAATCGCGCCTTCTTCGGCTCTACTTTTAACGATGCCAGGAACCAAGTCGGAGGATGGATCGGAAGATATCAACGCCTCAGTTGGACAAATGTTGATACAGGCACCGCAGCCTGTGCATTTAAGAGGATGGAAAGCCACAGCGCCATTTAATAGGAAGAGGGCGTCTTTTTCACAGACATGAATGCAGAGTTCGCATTTGCTACCTGCATGATGGCTTCTCAGACACCTTCTTCTAATTAGTTGCGGTTTACCTGAAGCAAGATTTTTATTTTCCATTTTGTTTTTTCTGTTTTGCGTCTAAGCGACCAATTTTCTTTAGATATTCAGTAATGGACTTAGCGGCTGTTCTTCCGTCCTTGACGGCATTCACTACTAAGTTCGAGCCTCTTACCGCATCTCCACCAGCGAAGACTTTGTCATTCGTGGTCTCACCAGGAAGGATGTTTACACCGGTGAGCAGTTCGTCATGACTACCGAATGAAATTCCAGCCTCTACCATCCAATCGGTCTTTAATGGCTTAGCGCCGTACGCTACCACGATGAGATCAGCAGGTATCTGTCGTTTTCCTTCTGGAGTTTCTATGACAAGTCCAGTCAGTGTTCCGTCGTCAATTACAAGTTCGGAAGCCGTGCTTTCAAAAATGAACTTGACACCTTCTTCTTTAGCGTAGTTGACTTCGCGTTTGCTGGCACGTAAACCGCTTTCAGGTTTACGGCAAATACAAGTAGCCTCGGTAGCACCTAAACGCAATGCGGATCTCAAGCAGTCCATTGCAGTGTCACCGGCACCTAGTACTACAACTTTCTTACCTTTAGTCATAGCATCGGCAGGAGCATGTTTGGAATCCGCAAGTTCCTGCTCAGCAATATGGCTTAGGTAATCAGCTGAGTTAATAACTTGTTTGTTATCGGCACCAGGCAAATTTAAAGGAATAGGTTGCTTAGCTCCCGCTGAGATGTAGACGGCATCGTAATCTTTTAGGAGATCAGCAAAACTTACATCCTTACCAACTGTGGTGTTGAGCTTCAACTCAGTACCAAGCTTCTTGTAGTAGCGCAAGCGACTTGCGATGAGTTTCTTATCTAATTTGAAAGAAGGAATACCGTAAGTAAGGAGTCCTCCAATCATTGGGTGATCATCAAAGACTGTTACCTTATAGCCTTCCTTAGTCAATGCATCGGCACAGGCAAGACCTCCAGGGCCGGCACCAATAATTGCGATGTGAGGCGCATTGCGAAGAACCTTATGCTTGGGTCTTAATCCAGCCTTGAGATATTTAGTAGCCACAAACTTTGACATTGGTCCAATTGGGATAGCTCCACCTTTGGCCGTCAAAGGACAGGCGCTCTCGCATAGTTTTTCTTGTGGGCAGACTCGGCTGCAAAATTCCGGCAGCGAGCCAGGGCCGAAGAGAAGGTCGCCAGCTTGTCTGAAATTGCCTTGGGCAGCTTCGGACAGCCACTGCGGAATTGGATTATTCAAAGGACAAGCCTCAACACATTCACCACATGCCATGCATCTCGATGCCTGCTCCTGCACCGTCTTTGCATCGTATTGTTCAACAAACTCTTTGAATTCGATACGATGGGCAGCATCTAGCTTAGGAGGATCTTTCCTGAGAACTGGTGCGTACTTAGCCGGCGCCTTCGCTTTTTTCTGTAATTTGCCGGTGAAGAACGGGAAAGAAATCGCATGAGTCGGGCAAACATCGGCGCATTTATGGCATTTCAAGCATCTTGACAGAAGACCGTTGGATGGACTCTTATGTAGATCAATCCCCTCAGTACAGACAGAAGAGCATTTTGTGCAATTAAAGCCATCTGTAGATTTGTAGCAAGCTCTTTTATCGACTGTAGGTCTAAATGAGAAGTTAAACCGGCTGATTAACGACATTAAAGCGCCAAGCGGACAAAAGGCATGGCACCATTTACGCAGGACAAAGATTTCCAGGGCAAGAAGGCCAAGGAATAGAAGAATAGTCAGGCTTGGTTCGTTAAATACAAATAAGTGCCAGACGCTCAGGATTAACGCAAACGATAAGCCGACTGGGCATATTAGACAGAAAACGGGGAAACTAAAAATAGCAGTTGACAACAGAGCTCCACCAAGAATGATGTATGGAGTCGAGGCCTGTAACTTCTGCGCTTTCTTTAGCTTTTGGTTCTCGTTTTGCGGTTTGCCGGACTTTAACCTTGGAAGAACTTCAGGAGTACCCGAAGCCATAGGTACCGAAGCCGCAAAAGCAGTGGCTAGTCCAGGACCAGTTCCTAAAGCTGGCGCCATAGGGATAACTTTTGCGACTGGTATTGGTCCACCGAGAGGAATAGCTTCGGTTACAGGGGTTTCCTCAACTTTCGAAGTTACAGGAGAGCCTTTGTCGCTATCTTCATCGGCCGAATAGGCTTTGACATTATCTTTACCAAATATTCTCCTGATTACTGGTACTGGACATAGCCAACCACAGAAGAATCTTCCTAGGGCAATGACTATCAAAGCAAAAATAAGCAATCCAAGAAGAGCTCTTGGAATAAGGGTATGGCTAGCGATCATCGCCTCAAGGGAGCCAAGAGGGCAGATCTCCGCAATTTTGTCGTAGCCAAACGAGCTTAAAGTTCCCCAGCCCGTTTTAAAGACTATGCCAACAACGACAAGGAGAATGAAGATCGCCGCTATAGGGGTACGAAATTTGCTCCATTTCATGATTACTCTCCTACGGGTACGATGACGATTCCGCGCAAAGTGGCGGAACTAAATGATTGCAAAGTGTGCGCCGGGCAAACTTGCTCGCACAGGCCGCACCCTGTGCAAGGTTCCTCATCAATAACAGGAGCGCCTTTCTTATCTAGAGTAATAGCGTCATGAGGGCATTCTTCATAGCATTTCGTGCATCCTGCAGTGCGTCGAGCGATGCAGTAGTCAGTTAATTTGGCTATGCCAATTTTTGTTGTTTCTTCAGGAAAATCCTGCAAGGCTCCAGTAGGGCACACGTCAATGCATTTTTTGCAGAAGTCGCAATAGCCTTTGACGAACTTCATGACAGGAGTGCGCATATTAAAGAAACCTTCGCTAAGCTGCGAGGGCACAATTACGCTTTGCGGACAAACGGTAACGCAACGACTGCACTTTATGCATTTTGCAGTGAAGTCGTCTTCGTCCTGGCCTCCGGGAGGTCTTACCCGGGTAGGTTCAGCAACAGCTGTGCGAGCAGCACCCAGTGCTAGTAGAGCCGCAGTTCCACCGACTGAGATAAGCAGGCTACGTCTGAAAATTTTGCTGCTGTTTGGGGCTTGTGATTCTTTAGCAGTCATAGGGAATTTGTTGTACTACAGAGTTAACAGTTGGCAAATTGATCCTTTTCCAGTTGGAGAAAACCGGAAGTCATCTGAGCTGCCGACTGATAAAAGGGGGTCACTGAAAAATGCCTGACATCAACTAAAAACTCCGGCATCCAATTAAGGATGTGTGCATCCAGAAATTTCTGCTGATCGGCTAGTGTTTTGCAAAGCGAACTTGGGTTGGCTTTTTCTATAGCTTCCTGCGACTTGCGGCAAAGGTAGGACATGAAGCCAAGTTCCAGACCTGCGTGATCGGGATGGCGATCATAGCCACTACAGTCGAAGCCGTATGCATAAAAAATTCTTAAAACTTTTTCGAATGCATCCTGCATGATTTTTCCGCTAGGGCTCGTATAGGCGGATTCATAAGGAATGGCCATGCTGGTTTTAGCTTTCGCACCATGGAATGTACGGACGTAGTCATTTTCCAGGTCATTTAAATTTATTCCGCCATCCTTCACAGTTGCCATCAATTGACTGACTCCTTTATTTAAATCACTGTTATTAGAAGGGACAGGAAACCGATAAGCGACTATGGTTCTTATGAATTCAGGACTAGGTTCGGAAATATAAAACCGGGCCAGCATTTTGTAAAAGTTTTTTCTTTTACCTAGATACCGATAAAAAGGCTCCGCCTCTTCGGAATCCCCTGGCGATCCGAAAAGGGAAGATTCATTGATGATAAGTTCTGGAAAATTCATGGCAACAGCCAACCTTCCAGGCTTTTTGCCTGAAGGCGGGATAATTGTTGTGTTTTCTTCTAGCTGTTTTGCCATGACTTACGCACGAACTATTAGGTCCCCTCTAAATATTCTTTTTCGAGTTGCATGAAACCTGCCGTAATTTTTCCTACAGCCTGATAGAAAGGCTGCTCGGACCAATGTTTAATGTCGGCGCAGAATTCAGGAACCC
>JAJPXW010000312.1:2659-7005 GCA_021205255.1 Burkholderiales bacterium | reverse complement strand
AAGGAAAATAGTGCGCTTTTTCATGGGGTTATTAAGTTTGATTAGTTAAGAGAGTGAAGGATAATCCAGGACGCAAAGGAGTTCACATTCCATCTTCAAAACATTCTTTGTGTTTGGCTAACATTGCGCGGATCTGCTTCTAGTCTGGCGACTATTAATCCCCTACTCCAACCGAAAAGCTTCCTTTTTCTCTCAGCCGATATCTACTCGGGATTAGCACCAATAAACCTGAAGGCTTTAAGACTGCTCCAAAAGAAAGGTAGCTAGAAAGAAGATGGCAGACGATAACTTCTTCTTTCCTAAAGATGGAATGAAATCCACACTGAAAAGTATTCATGCACTCAACCCAACTAATAACTGCACTCTTTAAAGGAATGTAACTGTTTTCGGCACAAGGAATTTGGCAAATTGCAAAGAAGCTTTGCCACTTGGGTTTGAGGCTTTAAGCTGCGTTTTGATTTGTTGCCACCTTTAGCACTTCAGAAATGAGAAGCCCGGAAAGCAATCTCTATATTTATCCAGTGTCTTGCCCTTCTCAAATGAGGACTATCTTCTCATTGCAGAGCCGGATCCGGGATGAATTTAAAGAGGAGGTACGAGGAAGGCTCAGAAGGTATGCCTTGTGAAACCATTAAGCAGAACAAATCTGAAATCCTAAAAGGCCTGCTTTTACACAATTAGACGAAGCCTTAGTACATTTCGGCCTTTACGCCTTCACGGCCCAATTCCCTTAGGCTCTTTAAAGTTAGACTTTTCTCCAAACCCAATTTCTACAAAGTCTTCTCTTCTATAGGAAGTCTAGTACTGTCCATACAGTGGCTCTCATTTTTAACACTTTCTAGGATCTCAAAAGACAAGCCACTACCCAAGACTCAACCTATTTGTCTTCCTTTTCCTGGTCATTTTTATAAAGTGACATGAGAAAATCCATTCGATGAGGTTGGGCTGGCGATAAAGTAACTTGTGGAAGAAACTTCCCTTCGTTTTCCTTGACTTCGTTGTTGGTCCAGTTAACTGTGCGGTAGTTTCTAAAAGCTTTCCTATTAGGGTCGAAACGTGGTTCGGAAGTAACTATGCCTTTTCCAATGATCTGTGACATTCCCTTTTTGGCAAAGACGATATCGCCAATTTTCATTTCATTGAGAAACTGCCAAATACCTCTAGCGCTATTCCTTGGCCTTCCAGTTCGCTTTAGATAGGCTTCCTTTAGCTTTTCCTCAATTGCCTCTTGTGAAAGGTATTGATCATAGTTCTGCAGCTTGTCCCAGCCCATTCCCAATATTCCAGCATCGTAGAATTCTTTCCAGGCATATGCATTGTTGCCCGGCTCAAATAGCCAGACTCTTGGTAATCTTCCTT
This sequence comes from Burkholderiales bacterium, assembly GCA_021205255.1. Classification (GTDB taxonomy): domain Bacteria; phylum Pseudomonadota; class Gammaproteobacteria; order Burkholderiales; family Burkholderiaceae_F; genus JAJPXW01. The sequence continues at coordinate 5,646 of JAJPXW010000312.1, read as the reverse complement.
CCTCTATAGTTAGATCCATATTCAAAGATTGTGGATATGAAAGTCTTCCTTAGTTTTCTTCTTTTTCTTCATCCTACCCTCAGAGGCTCTACTGGAATAAAGAGTTACGAGATAAAGGGCAGTCCAACCAAATCGAAGAAGTGGGCACCAATTTGTCTCCGGCGTGGCTTTCAACGACATTCAGAGAATTGAGCGCATAAGAATTGAATCTGGAGTTCATCTTGGTTTATTTGAGTAGCGGAGGATATTTTTGCTTTAGGTAAACAAAACTACACTCTAGTTAAATATTCCGGCTTCCTAGTTCCCTCTCAAACTAAGAACTAGAGAAGAAGGAAAGTTGTGACCTAAAGGATTTATAGAGATGTCTGCACTAAGAGGAGATAAGATCTAAAGAGTTCGTCGAAAGTCACGACTTAGTATTGAGGTTGATAAAACGACTTTCAAATTCCTGAAATATAGGATACCCAAGATTCATTAAAAACTTTGGATGCAGGTTAACCCCATATGTGCTTTTTGTCTTGTTACGAATCTCCTATTTTGTAGAAACTTGTTCGTGTATATCCTTTTTGATTCTCTCGTTAGATAAGAAAGCTGAAGGTGTGCAGGTGAATTAAAAGTGACGACTTGCTAACAGTAATAGGGTAAGTATTTCTGTCTGCTCAAAATACAATAGCTAACAACTATTAAGCCTCCCTAAATGCGGTATTTTTGCGGCTGTGATAATTTACGCTAACCCGAATATTGGGCATATGTCCCCTCCCACAAAAAGAATACTGGAGCTGATTTAATGCAGAACGACATTCGTCAATGCCTTTCACAGGTGATTGACCCGAATACAGGTAAGGACCTTGTGTCATCCAAGGCCCTTAAAAATATTACAGAAAATGATGGCAAAACTACCGTAGATATCGAGCTAGATTATCCGGCGAAAACCCAGGCTCCCATCATTAAGAAGTTAGCAGAAGATAAATTAAAAGAATGTGGAATCACTGCCGACGTCAACGTTACCCAAAACATCATTGCTCACCAAGTACAACGTGGTGTTAAGGTAATGAAGAACGTGCGCAACATCATCGCTATTTCCTCAGGTAAAGGCGGTGTAGGAAAAAGTACTGTTGCCGCTAATATTGCTCTTGCTCTTCAAGAGGAAGGTGCAAAAGTTGGTCTTTTAGATGCCGATATCTATGGTCCAAGCCAGCCAACTATGCTTGGCATCCATGGTGCTCCAACTTCAGTCGATGGCAAATCCATGGAGCCGTTAAAGAGCCATGGTTTGCAAGTAGCTTCCATTGGAACTTTAGTCGATCCAGACCAGCCAATGATTTGGCGTGGCCCAATGGCTGTTGGCGCTTTACAACAGCTACTTGCTCAGACTAACTGGAAAGATCTTGACTACCTCATCGTTGATATGCCTCCTGGAACAGGTGATATCCAACTTTCTCTTTCTCAGGAAGTTCCACTTACTGGGGCTGTTGTAGTAACGACTCCGCAAGATATTGCTTTGATGGATGCCCGTAAAGGTCTTGTCATGTTCGATAAAGTCAATGTTCCAATCCTCGGTATCGTTGAAAACATGGCAACTCATATCTGCAGCAATTGTGGCCATGAGGAACATATCTTTGGTGAAGGTGGTGCTCGCAGAATGTCTAGACAGTATGGTGTTGAACTCCTTGGCGAAATTCCACTGGACATCAATATTCGTCTAAGTATGGATAACGGTGACCCAATCGTGGCATCGGAACCTGATAGCAAACCTGCACAGGTTTATCGTGAAATCGCAAGAAAGATTGGATTATTAGTCGCTCAAAGAAATAAGGATTATTCAGCTAAGATGCCTAACATCAAGGTGTCTAACGACTAATTTTCACAAGTATGCCCTGGACTCTTCGGAGTCCTCTTGAAGTGCCCACTGATGAATTTCGGTGGGTCTTTTTTCGTATTGCCTTAACTTTTAATTACCTATTCGATTTCCTTACAGCGCAATTGAAGATAAAAATCTTCAGAATTAGAAGATGTGCTTCTCTATGTGGATAGCTCCTTAAGAAAAGCACATGTAGTTGCAACAAATCCCTGATTGAAGTTCTCATGTTTGGCAAACAGTTAATTGTCGCCCTGGCATGTTTTGCGCTAGTGCTTGCTGGTTGTACTAGCATGCAACCTAAAACTCCCGAAGAAGCTTACAAAATTGCTGAGTCTAGACAGACCTACAATCCAAAATACAGCTTTGCATATAACGTAGCCCATTTAGCCGGCATCGATGAAAAAGACCATTACGTCACGTGGAAAGACCGGGAAAGATTAGTTTTTACCATGGAAGACTCCGGCGATGTCTTGACTGCTTATGGAGCTGCAGCGGGAATTGCCTACAACCCATGGGTTCACGCCACTCACCTTCCTGTGTTTTGGGCACCTTTAGGTTTGATTTTCGCTTTGACGATTGGGAATTTTGAGATTGAGTGGAAGGCTCTTCATCAAAAACCGCAGATCATTGCCTACGTGCCGTATACCGGCCAAACTGCAGACCAAGCTCGACAGGAAGTTTTCCAGAACTTTCAGAAAGCTGTTGAGCAAGTCCTAAAGGAAAAAGGTGCAACCGATATAGTCAAATACGGTGTTGAAGAAAACCATATTAAGGATTTTCCGTCCGAACATGCTGGTTATTACTTTGTGACAGCAAAGGATTGTCCTGCTCCAGTCGATGAGAAAGGAAACCGTCTCCAAAAGGATGGCCAAAATCTGTATTCTTGCTATGTAAGTGCGGTTATTGGTACAGGTCCAGAGAATTCTGTCCAAATAGATATTCCTACTTGGATCGATCAAAAAGGTGGTAAAGCGTGGCTGATTACTTCAAGTTTTATTAACACCGAAGGCAATGGTCAACATCCAACTTTTGATAGGACTAGTTTCCTCGCGGAAGTAGCTTTTCGATTACCGAATAACTACTTTATTTATGTTCCAAAGTCTGTCACCGCTGGAAAATGGTCTCC
>JAJPXW010000312.1:1073-2649 GCA_021205255.1 Burkholderiales bacterium | reverse complement strand
CGAGTAACAGAGGAGTTTCCTATTTCTTCCAACAGAGACAACCTCCTTCCCAAACCGCTTATAAGGACTTGGAAACTGGAAAGTAATGACAATTTTCTATTGTTATTGCGCTTGTTGTCTTGAGCGTGATTTTTCTTCAAAACCATAAGATAGAAGAACAGATAGCTAAAATCTTTGGCTCGTGATTTCTAATAGCAAACCGATAAGAAAAATAAGTATGTCAGTTAAAAAATTATTGTGCCCTATTGTCCTGGCAATATTAGTTACAGGATGTGCGAACTATTTTGCTTCCGATTCGGGAGGTGTTCAGCCACCCATTGATAAAGTCAACTATCTTCCTGAACTAAGTTTTGCTAATAACTTGGCTGGACAAGTTGATGAACGAGAGTATGACGCACAGCTCACGGCAACTCAACTGGAAATGCTTCAGTCTGGCGGAAATAAAAACTCCAGTGCTTTAACTGATCTTTCTGTTATAGAAACTCTTCCAGCTAGCGTTTGGCTTCCCGGAACCATCGATCCAAATGATCTAGAAGCTGTAAGAAATGCGACAAAAGCCATTGAAGAGTCAAAAGTACCAATCAGAATTCTTGCTTTTGTTCCAGTTAAGAATACTAATTACGCTGCTGCCACTAAGCAGGTTGTCACCAATATTCAAAATGCGATGGAAAAAGTCCTAACGGACCAAGGTGCAGGCGATATGGATTTCTTTACTGGTAATGGCTCACTTAGCGATGGAGTTGACTATACCTATGTTAAAGGGTTCTTTACTGGAACCAACTATTGCCGTGCCCCTGGAAATGTTGCTGGTCCAAAGCAATATGGTTGTGAAATGACGGCAATCTTGTTTGATCGGACAGGAACTGGAACAGTCGTTATCACTCCAAAATGGATTGATCCAAGCGAACCTAGAGCATGGAGAATAAGTGATGCTTCACTCAATATCGTTGAGCACGGTAGAGAGCCTGCATTAAACAAAGGCAAGTTTCTTTTGGATGTCGCAAAGCTTCTTCCAAGCAATTATTTCTTCTACATCCCGCATTTCACTTATAAAGGCAAGTTGTATCCACCAATGATTGTTGACAACGCTGGCGCATATCTTTTCGCTAAGAAGAAATAAGGGCAAAAAGGGCGAGTTAGATTTCTCTTTCAGCATGGGAATCTAGCTTTTCAGGATTAGTCGATCTGAAGTTTTTCCTCTTCGTGAAAATAAACCGACTGATGAAGTTAAGGAAGCAATGGGTAGCAGTCCTTCAGGTTCAGGACTGAAAGGGTGCGTAGTTATTGAAGTGAATCCGAGGAGCTTTCTTTGGGAGCTAGTGGAAATGAAGAAATTCCTTTTGATGGGTCTAGTGTCTTCTCTTTTGTTTGGGTTTGGTCTCACAACACAAGCAGAAATCACAGTTAGACCAGAAGTCACAAAACTGGATTTTGTGCCGGAGAAAATACTAGCTATAGGCAATTCGTATCTGTATTGGAATTGCGGATTGCCGAGCTACTTAAAAGGAATGATTCGCCAAAAGATCAATCCAAAGATTCACGCAAGGCTGGCGACTATCGGTCATTCCAACCTTAC
>JAJPXW010000312.1:0-1063 GCA_021205255.1 Burkholderiales bacterium | reverse complement strand
GCCCATAGAAGAGCTTCTTAATAACGACTTGCTTCGTTCTCATGACGAAGAGAAATACGGAAAGCCTTCAGAAGAGATTTTGGCATTAGAGAAAAAGCAAAGAGAAACTTACGATCTAGTCTTGATGCAAGCCACAAACCGAGGCATTGAAAAACAAAACCGCGATGCGCATTACATCAAGGCTCATGTCGAAGCTATTAGAAAAGCAGGTGGAACTCCAGCACTGATTTTCACGTGGACTCAGAAGAAAAAGAATGCTCCTTCTCTTGATGAAGTGGCAAATGCAGTGACAGAAATTGGCAATGCCAATCACATTATGGTTATTCCAGTTGGTTTGGCTCTTGCAAATGCTGAAAAAGAACATCCGGATTGGAAGTTGATTATGGCAGATAAGTCACATCCGACAGCTTTAGGTTCCTACTTAATGGCTGCCGTAATCTATGCTTCTATTTATCACAGAGATCCAACAGAAGCATTAGCTTATAGAGGAGGATGTGAAAAGCTCATTCCAAAAGAAGTAAGAGAAGAAGCTACCCGCATAGCATGGGCAACTATTAGGCAATGGTTCCAGTTGAGTTCCGATAAGTCTTAATTAGGAATTTTCCGCGCATGCGTCAAAAACAAACGCTACATGGACTAAGCTTGGATAGTAATTTACTTAGAAGTAGGGCTTGAACTATATTAATCTTAGAAATGTCGCAGGAAGCCTTTGACTAAATCGGTACTGCCCCATTCCTTTTGCACATTCCAGTACTGTTATTGAAGGATATGAAATTGAATGATTCCTGATGGCGTCAGACTAGATTTATTGGAAATGGGACCAAAACTTTGGATTAGTTAATAGGGGCTAAAGTAGATCAGGGGGAGGCAGCTCTTTTTCGGTTATTGCTTATTTTCATCTTCTTAATAGATTTTTTTGTTTTAAGTAGTAGAACTATGGCATTTATTGCACTTCCATTACCAAAATGTGCGATTTTATTTTTTTCTCTAAATCAGTAGTTTAATATTTATTTTAAGAAGCTAGAAATTGCTTGCTTTTAAGTAGGATAGGGATGAAAGAGAC
>JAJPXW010000104.1 GCA_021205255.1 Burkholderiales bacterium | reverse complement strand
CAAAAACACAAATCCTACTTTTATCAGCGGATTTCCAAAATCCTCAAAAATTCTTTGTAAGTACCTTTTCAGTGAATGAGCATTCACCTTTACAGCCCGAAATTTCGTTATCTATCCATAGAATTTATTCGCCCAAAGTTATGGGCTAATGAGGATACGTCCTTTGGATGATCACTAAGTTTCGCTCTTCCGATAGGAATGGAACCTTTAACTGGACAATTTCCTTTATAGAAAATCCTTGTGGTAGTTCGTCGATTTCAGTCTTTGAAAGCTTGGCCTTTAAAGCCAACCAGCTCCCATTGCTAGTTAGATGGGAAGTTATTTCAGTGAAGTCCTTTAAAGAAGCAAAAGCTCTAGAAACAATCACGTTGAATTCGCCCTTTATCTCGGAAGATTCTAGGCGAGCGTGTATAGGGCGAACATTTGTAAGGCCTAGTGTGCCAACGGCTTGAATTTGAAAAGCCGTTTTCTTACGGACGGCATCTACAAGTGTGAATTGAAGATCAGGACAAAATATAGCTAATGGGATTCCTGGCAATCCTGCTCCGCTACCGGCATCAAGCACAGTTCCATTAACTGGACAAAATTGCCGCAAATACTTGAGGATAGAAAGGGAATCCAAAATATGCCGTATAGCGACATCATCCTTTCTTGCTATAGAAGTAAGGTTATAAACCTTGTTCCATTTAAGAAGCAGATCGGCATATGCATTGAGCTTTTGAATTTTGCCTTTATCCGGCTCTATTCCGAGTTCCTCTAAGCCATTGCTCAACAAATCTAAAAAAGTAGCCATTTACTTCTTAGCCATAGATTCGGCACGTTTAAGGTAGACAAGCAATATCGAGACGGCTGCGGGAGTAACTCCAGAAATACTTAAAGCCTGCCCAATCGTCTGCGGCCGAATTTTCTTTAATTTCTGGCAAATTTCGAAAGAGAGGCCTTTTACTTCATCGTAGTTAAAGTTCTCTGGAATTTTTGTATGGAGCCGATCTTTGTCCCTCTTAACCTCTTCTTTTTGTCTGTTGATGTAGCCTGCGTATTTAACGCGTGTATTAAGCAATTTCCCAAGACTTGGGTCTAGAGTTGGCTCTTGCAGGAATGGTGCACCTGCTACTGGCTTTAGATGTCTAAGCTTTTCATAATCCATCTGCGGCCGCTTCAATAATGCGTAGAGAGTGGCCTCCTTTTGTAAATCTCCGCCTAGCATCCTTTTGGAAGTTTCGTTTAACACTCCAGGATTCACCCAAATAGATTTGAGTCTTTCCTCCTCGGCTTCTAACTTATCGCACTTCTGGCAGTAGTAACCCCATCTTCTATCATCGACTGAACCGAGCTTGCGGCCAATTTCCGTCAGTCGCAAATCAGCATTGTCTTCTCTCAGGCTTAGACGAAATTCCGCTCTTGAAGTAAACATCCGATAAGGTTCATTGACACCTTTAGTAATTAGGTCGTCGATCATGACCCCGAGATAAGCTTGATCTCTTCCTAAAATAAAAGGTTCTTGATCCCTGCTTTTTAAGACGGCGTTTATACCTGCGTAAATTCCCTGGGCAGCCGCTTCCTCATAGCCAGTAGTCCCGTTGACTTGGCCAGCAAGAAATAAGTTTTCCAGAATTTTGCTTTCAAGCGAGGCTTTAAGAGCGGTGGGATCGTAGAAATCGTATTCAATGGCATAACCTGGCCTTAGGATCCTGACGTTTTCAAGTCCTGGAATCGTCCTAATAAAATCCATTTGGACTTCGCAGTCCAAACTTGTGGAAATGCCATTGGGATAAAAAACAGTGGTATCTAGCCCCTCAGGTTCCAAAAAAACGTGATGCGAAGTTTTATCGGCAAACCGATGAATCTTATCTTCAATAGAAGGGCAATAGCGGGGACCTATACCTTCGATTTTGCCTGTAAATAAAGGCGAAGTGCCTAATCCAGCTCGGATAATGTCATGCGTTTTCTCATTAGTATGAGTGATCCAACATGGAACCTGCATAGGGTGCTGAGAGGGGGAGCCCATATAGGAAAAGACAGGAACTGGATTGGTATCGCCAAGCTGGATCTTGCATTTATTAAAGTCGATAGTTCTTCCGTCAAGTCTGGCCGGTGTGCCTGTTTTTAATCTAGCTCTTGGTAATCCAAGCTGTGCAAGGCATTCTGCAAGCGCAGTCGAAGGTGGATCATTAATACGACCGCCAGGAAAGGACTTAAGACCAACGAACATTTTTCCATTGAGAAAAGTTCCCGCTGTCAAAATTACGGTTTTAGACCTTACTTTGATGCCATTGTCCAGAACCACTCCAGTAACTTTGCCACCCTCGATTAAAAGAGAATCGGCAGCCGCTTGGAAGTGCATTAAGCCAGGTATATGCCAAACCTGCCTATGCATATGGTTTTTATAGATCTTACGGTCGATTTGTGCTCTAGTTGCCTGGACGGCGGCTCCTTTAGAAGCATTGAGAATGCGAAACTGAATACCGGCATGGTCTGTAACTACGGCCATTAGGCCGCCAAGCGCATCTATTTCTTTGACTAAATGGCTTTTACCGATTCCGCCGATGGAAGGATTGCATGATTGCTCTCCAAAGCGCTCGAAGCTATGAGTGACCAGTAGAGTCTTGGCTCCCATTTTTGCAGCGATAGGAGCAGCTTCTAGGCCGGCATTTCCCCCACCAATTACAGTCACATCAAAAGTTTCAGGATATGTGTTCATCTATATCTTTTCCGTTCCGCACGAAACGCTTTTTAATTCTGTGAGATGCAAAAAGCTTCAAACATTATCCAAATCCATTGAATATAAAAAATACTCTACTTGAAGCGTGAATGGAGGGGTTTTAATAATGACTTTAACGCTTTAAATTATGGCTTGAAGTCTACAAGATGTCGTTCTCTGGATGAGTTAGTTAGATTGGGAGTAAAAGCGCTGGTACTTTTAGCTGGCTTCTTCCCATATATTACTTACCAATACAGAATCCGCTAAAGATCATCCCTAGCAAGTCGTCCGGTAAAGTTTTTCCTACTATTTCTCCAAGCTTATCGGCCGCAAGTCTAAGTTCTTCGGCATAAAGCTCTAAAGGTTGGTCGGAGGAACTAATTAGGAAAAGGGCTTTTTCGAGATGGCTTCTAGCTTCCTTTAAGCTTCTTACATGACGTTCTCTTGCTATGAATACGGATTCCTTATCTTTCCAACCAGCTGTTTTCAAGAGAATTTTTTTCAAGCTCTCTATACCTTCACCTGTGACAGCGGAAGTAAAAACCTCTGTTTCACGTGAAACATTTTTACTGTCTCTTCTTTCTATTAGATCGGCTTTATTCCTTACCGTTATGACAGGAATGTCAGGGTGGGTTAGGCTTTCAATTAGCTGTATGACTTTTCGGTCTTTCTCATCTTCCTGCGAAGCTAATGCAGAAGTAGCTTCTGTGACGTGAAGAATGATATCTGCCGTAGAAATTTCTTTTTTTGCTCGGTCTATACCGATTTTTTCTACTTCGTCCCCTGTGTCTCGAATGCCAGCGGTATCAATAATGAAAAATGGAATTCCATTAATAAGAATTTGAGTTTGGATCTTGTCTCTTGTCGTACCTTCAACTGCAGAAACAATAGCAATATCTTCACCAGCCAATTGATTCAAGAGACTAGATTTTCCAACATTGGTCTGACCGACAATCGCAGCTCTGAATCCTTCTCTTAAAGCAACTCCCTGCTGGGCAGTATCTAAAATGTTGTTAAGAGCCGCCAGCAACTCTTCAGTGCGCTGCTGACACTTATATTCACTCACAAAGTCGATTTCTTCTTCTGGAAAATCAAGAATCGCTTCAACTTCAACTCTTAGGTGGATAAGTTCATCCGCAAGCTCGTGGATTTTCTTAGAGAATTCCCCTTTAAGGGAAAGAGAAGCGGCACGTAGTGCATTTCTTGAAGAAGCATCAATGATGTCGGCCACTGCTTCAGCCTGGACTATATCCATCTTTCCATTTAGAAAAGCCCGCTCAGTAAACTCGCCGGGATTAGCTAGCCGTAACCCCTGATCCTTGCCAATTTCTTCGAGCATCTCCATCAGCCATGTGAGTAAAACTTGTCCGCCATGCGCTTGAATTTCGATAACCGTTTCTCCAGTGTAGGAAAAAGGGGCTGGAAAATAGATAATTAATGCCCTATCTATTTGCTCGCCTGCTGGAGTGAACAATTTTTTAAGAACTACTTTCCTTGGCTCGAACTTATCATCCCGAACCAGCCTGGAGACGATAGATTTAAGAGTTGCGTCTTCGCCTGACAGTCGAATGATGCCTATTCCCGAATTTCCCGGGGCTGTCGCAATCGCAACAATAGGCTCACTAGAATTTACGGTCATTAGCCACCAGCCTCTAAATAAAAATGACTTTACGTCCTAACAATAATTTTGGCGCCAACCTAATTGGGGCATCCATTGCTATCTTGCTAGCTATTCCAATCGGAGCCCTGGTGGGGAGCATAGCGGGGGACACTTATAAGGTCCGCGTGCTCGTCTACATTATATGTTTATGCTACGTAAATATTGGTGTCGTTAGCCTTTTCTACATCAATAGAAATTCCACGAGAAGCGCAGAAGCTAAAACCATACTTCTTTGGATAGTCAGCATATGGTTTTGGCCAATTCTAGTATGGACTTATTTTGCTAATCGCTTTCAGAGGCAACAGCAACTGTTAAAGCAGCAAGAAAAAGAAGAGAAGGCCAAGAGACTAAAAGAGCAAATGAAAAATAAGAAATGGAAATAACAAGATCCATCTCCCTAAATGCCCGTTTCTTATGAGAATAGAATTGATTTAGAAGATTTGGTCCCTTGAAATATTGGAAGGCCAAAAGAAGTCCCTGGCGAACCAGAAGTCCCTGGCGAACCAGGGACTTCTTACGTATTACTAAGTGGTTAGTTTAACAATGTCCTAACCGGTAACTTAACAAACCCGGTTAGTTCCGTTGCCGTCTTAACCGATCTTTCTCGATCTGTTTGTTCACCACATACTGCTGAATGATCGAAAGAATGTTGTTCGTCAACCAGTACAGAACCAAGCCTGACGGGAAGAAGATGAACATGATGCCGAAGATAAAAGGCATGAACATCATCAATTTTGCCTGCATCGGATCTGGAGGAGTTGGATTTAGCTTGTACTGAATCCACATGGTAAAGATCATGATGGCCGGCAAAATAAACCATGGATCTGGAGCTGCTAAGTCAGTAATCCACAACATCCACGGAGCATCGCGCAATTCCACGGAAGCAAGCAATACCCAATACAAGGCAAGGAATACTGGCAACTGAAGCAAAATTGGCAAGCAACCGCCAACTGGATTTATCTTTTCCGTCTTATAGAGCTGCATGACGGCCTGGTTCATCGCTTGCTTGTCGTCGCCAAACTTCTCCTTCAAAGCTTTCATCCTTGGCCCAAGGTCCTTCATTCTGGCCATCGACTTATAGCCAGCTAAAGACAGTGGATAAAGAATTGCTTTGACAATGCAGGTCAACAGAATAATGGACCATCCCCAGTTTCTGACTAGGCTATGCAACATAGTCAAAATCCAGTAGATCGGCTTGGCAATGAAAGTTAACCATCCATAGTCGACAACAAGAGACAATCCAGGAGCAACTTGTTCAAGTCTTTCTTGATCTTGCGGACCTGAGTATAGAGTTGCTTGCGCTGAAGTAGAGCCTCCAGCTGGTACTATGCCAGCTGGAACGATAGTCCCCACGGCATAGAGGTTCTCTCCAAGCGGTCGAGTGTAATTTTCTCTTTGCACTCCTTCAGTAGGTACCCAAGCTGAAACGAAGTAGTGCTGAATCATTCCTACCCAACCATTATTTGCAACTTTTTCAAAGTCCTTGTTCTGATCTTTAATGTTGGAGAAGGTAATTTTCTGGAATTTTTCTTCTTCGGAATATACGGCAGCTCCAGTGAACGAATTGATCATGGAGCTTTGACCTTCTGGTTTCTCGCCGTCGCGTTCTAGCTGGTAGTAAACCGAAGGAGTGATGTCGGCTTGAGAGTTGTTATAAATATCGTGCTGGACTTTAATGGAGTAGTGGTTTCTCTCAAAGGTATAGGTCTTGACGAGTTTTACTCCACCGGACTCGCCTTCAAACTTAACGCTAAGGGAATTCTGTCCGTCTTCTAATTTAAGCGGGCCTGGGACGAGCTTCATCGGTGTCTTGTGGTTAGGAAAATCGCCACCGATAAGACCAGTCTGCGCTAAGTAGACTCTAGGCGGCCGATCCTGGAAAAGAATTTCATCCTTTGGCGGAGGGACTTTATTTCCAAGAACTAAGCCAGCCAGGCCGGTATCGACCCAAGGGATTTGTTGTTTCTCTTTCAGAAGTTCGGACCTGACAATAACGGCGCCGTCTGGATCAAAAGTAAGACGCGCTAAGTCAGTCTCGACTTCAATGAGATTCTCCTTGTGCATTGATGTCACCGGAGCGGTAGCCGGTGCTGGAACAGCAACGCTTGGAGTGGGAGTTGGAGGCGTAGGAACAGCGTTTTCGGTTTTCTCTACGGTCTGGACTTGAGCAGGAGGCTCAATGCCAAAAAATGAAGGCCTGCCGTTATAGACCTGCCACTTATCTATTAGCATCGCACCCGAGAGGCCTAGCAGAATCCACAGCAGCCCTCGTTGAATGTCACTTCCCATCATGATTGGAATATTCTTCTTTTGATTTCAAAAAATTAGAGTTAATTTTACTTTCTTGGTTTTCTCGACTCCAGCAATTCCATTTGAAGGTTTGCGGAACTTCGTCTATTCCACCTTTACTAAATGGATTGCATCTAAAAAGTCTCCAAATAGTTAGCCAGGTGCCTTTAATTGCCCCAAACCTTTCCAAAGCTTCCAATGAATATTGGGAGCAGGTTGGCAAATATTTGCAGTGTTGTCCAACTAGTGGCGACAGCGTAAGTCTATATAACTTAACTAGGCCTATGAGAATCCATTTCACTTCAAATGCGCTTCAGAGTCTAAAGTAATTTACGCATTAGCCTATCTAACAAGGCATCAGCATCTGCCCTCAGAACTTTTTTCAAAG
>JAJPXW010000045.1 GCA_021205255.1 Burkholderiales bacterium | reverse complement strand
TCAGTATCCTTCCAAAGGGTATTTAAAAGTAATTGTGAATTATTTTTATACTGTAAGTGTAGGGGCTACTTTAGTGCTTCTTTTTTGACCATAGCGGGGAGTATGGCGTTAAGGCATTTGCAGGACTATTAATGGTTATTTGCCTTTTAATAGCCTGCCTTTTGGCAAAGTTAGTAGGTAAAAAAGGAGATTAGTATGTGGTTTAACATGTTGTTAATAACTCTCTGTGTTAGTTTTGCCCTTTGGATGGGCTTCCATGGTGCCATCCAACTTGAGAAAAATGAGGCAGAGAAAAGAAGGAAGGAAGCCGAGGCCAAACGAGCGAAGCCCGAGGACAGCCCAACAGAAAAGTAACTATTTTGACTCCTCCAAATTCTTATTTTCAAAAGGATACAGCTAGACCTGAAAAAGCTGTCCAATAATTTTTACCCATCGTGGCTAAAGGTGAAGCGGAACCTCCGCCACCGGCAGTGATCTGGTACATGGCCTTTGCACTATTGTTTACAAAGCCAAGTCCGCCATACAGAATTGTGCTCCTACTGAGGGGATATTCGTAGCGAGTGGTTAAGTTCCACGAGTTAGCTTTTCGAACAGTGTTGTTATGTAAGTAGGCAAACCCAGCTAAAAGTTTTCCTCCCCATAGAGGAGTTGCTGAAGAAAGCGTCCAGAGCTGAAGAGTTGGGTTATAAGAATACTCACTGTTTTCTCCATGCTTATATAAATATGCCAAATAGAGCTTTGTAAATGAAAAGTCGTAGCTTGCGGCTGCAATGACTTGATTATTGTTCGTGTTATGGCGAATAAACCCTTCGGTACTTGCCATATTCTGTAAAGTCCATGTGCTTGCGAAGGCAAAGTTTCCTTTTCTGTACATGGCTTGAACCGCATAGGAATTTCCAAGAGTGTTGGATACTTCACCGTCCCATTTCTTTTGCTCGCCTAGAGAAACCTGTGCGCTAAAGCTCCATCCGAGAAGACTTGGAGAAGTGTATTGAAAGGCATTGTTTCTTCTTGTTAGATTATCGACAGTGGCTTGGCCATTAAAACCTGTCATGCCGAATACGCCGTTAGGCACAAAATAAGTGCCAATTACGGATCCTAAAGTTAGACCATAAGGGTCAAACATGACCACATTCGCTGCATTTAAAGAATACAACCTACCAAAAGAAAAAGTGCCCCATTTTTCATTTCTAATACCGAGTACTGCTTCACGCTGAAATGCCCATCCATCCGGTTCTGCTACTGTCGTGTTTGTACCGTCGCTGGAAATGAAGCCGTTTTCCAATCTAAAGAATATATTTGTTCCACCACCTAAATCTTCTTTACCACGAATTCCATAAAGAGAGCCTTTTAGACCACCACTTCCAAATTGGACTGAAGTGTAGGAACCGTTGTAGTTGACTGCTACAAAAGTGTCCACCGTACCGTAAAGTTCAATTTCTGCTGCACAAGCTGCTTTCGAAGCGGCAATTATTCCAAGCCAGCCGACAACCTTTCTGAATTTCATAAGTTACCTAGAAGTTTCTAGTTCTAACTATCGTGTTATAAATTCCGTACCAATCAGTACAAATTAATAAAACTATACCGAAATAAAGCCCATAGTGACGAAAGATGCGAAAAAACAATTAATGGTTTTTATGATTGCGTCTTTAGGAGAGTTGAACGGCTGGGCTCTTTCCCTATGGCAGAGGCAGGGATATTGTCTTACGTGAATTACCTATAATGAGTTGGTTATTCCAAAGAAGCCGTGACAAAAGGCTTTTAGCCAGAAGTTCCAAGGAGATTATTGCCTATGAAAAAATTACTTTTAGCTGTTTTGTGCGCAGCTGCTCTAGGTATTGCTGATGCGGAAGAGACCGATATCGTGGTAATTGGCTCAGGTGGCGCTGGTATGAGTGCCGCATTGACTGCTGCCCAGGCCGGTAAGAAAGTCATCATTCTTGAAAAGATGCCTGTTATTGGTGGCAACTCCAATCGGTCTGAAGGTGGCATGAATGCCGCTGGCACTTTGCAGCAGTTGGCCCATGGGGTAACTGATGACAGTCCTGAAAGGATGTCGGCCGATATGCAAAAGGGCGGACACTATCTAAATAATCCTGAGTTGACTCTAGTTCTTGCCCAGAACGCTAAGGACGCTGAACAGTGGCTCCTATCTCTTGGCGCAAATCTCTGTCATCGGATGGGACGTGGCGGTGGCCAAACAGCTGCTCGTGAACATGGTCCCTGCGATGGAAGCGCTGTAGGTGCTGAACTAATGAAAGTTCTGTACAAGAATGCCAAGGAAATTCCAACCATTGACATTAGACCGAAGAACCAAGCAACTGACCTTATTGTTGAAGATGGAAAAGTAGTAGGTGTTAAAGTCAAAACGAACGATAAGGATCAGAAAGAGTACACCATTGATGCCAAGGCGGTTGTTCTAGCAACAGGTGGTTTTGGTGCCAATGCCAAGATGATTGAAGAGTTGCGTCCTGAATATAAAGGTTTTGCTACTACTAACCATGCAGGTGCATTAGGCGAAGGTCTTGATTTAGCAAAACAGGCTGGGGCTACATTTGTTGATTTGAGGGAAATTCAGGCTCATCCGACTGTAGTTCCAAAGAAAGGCATCCTAATTTCTGAATCTATGCGTGCCAGAGGAGCCTATCTCGTCAATAAGGATGGAAATCGGTTCATTAATGAACTTCTTCCAAGAGACATTGTTGCTAATGCCGTTCTTAAGCAGCCCGATGGAGAAGCTTGGTTACTGATGGACGATGCACTTGCCAAGAAAAATAAGCTTCTACAAGGCTATATACATCAAGGACTTACAGTAAGCGGGGACAATGTTGAGCAACTTGCCAAAGCCATGAATGTTCCTGTTAAGAATCTTCAAGCTTCCATTGACCAATACACTAAAGCTTACGAGACTAAGAAAGACGAAGCTTTTGGAAGACCGGAAATGGTTGCTCCAAATAACGTTTTTCCAATGTACGCTGTATTAATTACGCCAGCTATTCACCACACGATGGGTGGCGTAAGGATCAATCGCAATGCAGAAGTTATAGGAACAACTGCCAAACCAATCCCAGGTCTTTATGCAGCCGGTGAGGTCACGGGTGGTATCCATGGCGGAAATCGTATCGGTGGTAATGCCGTGGCCGATATCATTACGTTCGGAAGAATCGCCGGAAAGAACGCTGCCGATAGTTGCGATAAAGACAAATAAAACTTTTTATTCGAGTTTTGACGGTCATTTGGATAAAGCCAGATGGCCGTTAATTTTTGCTACAGTTTTTCAGTTGCACCTAATGCTAGATTTAAGTTGGCTGGTTAATATTTTCGGTTCGTTTCAGGAAATGCAGAAATAATTTGGAAATATAGCAATGAAAACATTTGCCGCCATAGACTTTGAAACAGCCAACAGAGTTTGGTCGAGCGTCTGTAGCGTGGGAATTGTTTTCGTTGAAAATAGTGAAATTGTCGATACTTTTTATAGTCTAATTCATCCAAATCCAAACTATTATCTTCCGGGTCATGTCAGTATCCATGGCTTAACAAAGGCAGATACGGATCCAGCACCTTATTTTCCTGACGTTTGGAAACAAGTTGAGTCTAGACTCGTGGATATGCCACTAGTTGCCCATTGGAGCAGATTTGACGAAAACTGCCTAAAGGCGGCTTTTGCAAAGTACAACATGCCTTATCCCAACTATAAGTTCTACTGCACTTGTATTGCCTCAAGACGAAAGCTTGGAAAGTTGCTCCCTAACCATAAGTTACCAACTGTTGCGCGATGGTGTGGTTATGACCTAATAAATCACCATCACGCACTCGCGGATGCTGAAGCTTGTGCAAAAATTGCAATCAAACTTGTTGATTTTGATTGAACCTAAGATGCGATTAAAAGTTCTAGCTATTACTGCTGCCATTATGGCCAGCCTAGTCGGCTTCGCTCCTTTGGCAGCCGAAACGACACCCGGGGAAGTGATACAGAAGCAAGTGCAAGATGGAATTATTGATGTCATTCCCAATGTCGTCTATTCCCAGATCAAGACCGTGCGTAACAATAGGCCACTGAAAATGACGGTCCTTGTTCCTCGCAACGATCTTTTGAAACCAGCGATTATTTATTTTCCTGGTGGAGGATTTACTTCCGCAGACCACGAAAAGTTTATTCAAATGCGACTTGCCTTAGCTAAAGCTGGATTTGTTGTCGCCGCTGCAGAATATAGAACAGTGCCTGATAAGTTTCCTGCTTTGCTTAATGATGCAAAATCGGCTATTCGTTACCTAAGAGCGCATGCCAAGGAGTACGGAATCGATCCAAGCCGTATTGGAGTCCTTGGTGATTCGGCTGGTGGCTATCTTTCAATGATGGCCGGTGTTACTGGTGATGAAAGTGGCTGGGATAAAGGAGACTACCTTGATCAGAGGTCGGATGTACAAGCTGTGGCTTCTTTATATGGTATTTCCGACTTAAGGAATATTGGGGAAGGGTTCCATCCCGATATTCAAAAAATCCATGAATCACCTGCTGTGACAGAAGCTCTTTTAGTCAATGGACCTGCCTTTGACGTACGACCCGGCCTCAACATCAAAGAACTAGGTGAAAAGGCTGCGCAAGCAAGTCCAATTTCCCACATCAAAGAAAATGAACCCCCATTTCTATTAATGCATGGCGACCAGGATGCCTTAGTTAGCCGAGTCCAAAGCGATCAGATGTATGAGGCTCTCAAGGCTAAAAACCAGGATGTCAAATATTACGTTTTGAAGGATGCGGCGCACGGAGATGCCAGCTGGTATCAACCGAATGTGATTTCTATCGTGACTAATTGGTTTGAGGAGAAATTAGGAAAGCCAATTGCTCCAACAGAAGTAAAGACAACAGGTCAATCCTCAGCTGTGCCGTCAGCTAATCTTTAGGAAATAGTTATTAACTGTTTGATTTTGGAGACCGGACAGTGCCGAAGCATTGATAAGGGTCTCCAAAACTTTTCTATCTTTCTCTAAATAGTGGTGGCTAATATAGAAGTATCTATGATTCTCACCATTAAGATTCCGTTATTGTCCTTACTTCCATCCGAAGTATTCCTTAACTGTGTCCCATGCGACTTTTTGCAAGAAAGCCGCATCTTCCTTGGATAGAGGCTTTTCGCAAGCTCCCTGGAAATCGGCTCCTTCTGGAGATTTATGAAGGAGGGTGGCATAGAGAACGCATCCCTCCAAATAAGTTCCAGCTGCCGTAGGATGGCGATTATCTTCAATGACGAGCTTGAGATCTGGCTTTTCTTTTAACGAGTTGGCAAAAGCTAAACCCACTGGCACGACCATGTCTCCGTTTTCATTAGCGACCTTAGTTGTGGCATCAGCTAGTTGCTGAGTCATCTCGGGTTGACCCGTATAAGCCCAGGTCATCATGATAAGAGGCTCGGCTCCAGTCGCTCTAATATCCTCAGAATGAATCTTGGCGTACTTCACAAAGAACTTGGAAAGTTCCGAGTGGATCGGTCCTTGGCTATTGTCTTGCAGTACAACAGCATCAAAAATTTTACCGTCCGGATATTCATGGAAAATAAGTTTGTTTGATCCATCGTTAGTAGTGGAATAGCTGGCAAGACCGTTTGGACGCAAATAGGATTTCACAAGATGCCAGTCAAGACCAGCTCCGCTAATTGTCACCATTGTCGCTGAAAGCTTGTCTTTCATAGACTTGGCAAGTCCGCTAGTTACCTGATTAACGCCGCAGTTATAGTACATGAACGAATTGCCTACTAGAAGTACGCGTTGCGGAATAGTTTTCAATTCCGTCACCGTTGGCTTAATCGTATAGTCGGCAGAAAACGCCACGGCCGAAGACAGCATTAACGTGACGGCTAACGTCAGGGCTTTGAATTTCATTTTTTTCTCTCCTTAGGAAAAGCATTTGCATCGAATATGTCGCAAATGAAACAAAACGGAGTGAATTTTGCTCTTCCTTTTCAAGGGGGTTATAGGCTGAGAACTAGGTTGGGTATTTGGGCAAATAAAGGTTTTGGCACAAGCGTAGCAACACAAGTTATCCAAGAGAAAGGAACTTGCGTCATCGCCATATTGCTAGAATTTCTGTCAACTTAAACCTTTTCCTAGATCCATACCCCATGCAGAAACAGAAAGTTCTTATTACTGGCGCCAAAGGCATGCTTGGTCGTACTTTAATGAAAGTCCTCAGTGAAGATTTTGTTTTAATTCCTACTGATAAGGAAGAGTGCGACATCACGAATAAAGATAAGGTTAGGGAAGTAATTAAAAAGGTTAGGCCGGACATCATCCTTCATTGTGCGGCGATGACGCAAGTAGATGATTGCGAATCAAAAGAGGATTTAGCTGAACTGTTAAACGCCAAGGGTACGGAAAATGTTGCATTGGCCGCTAACGAGTTCGGTGCAAGACTTATCTATATATCCACGGACTATGTGTTCGATGGTAAAAAGGAAGGGCCTTATAAGGAAACTGATCAAGCCGGAGGCGCTCAGACCGTTTATGGAAAAACTAAATGGGAAGGGGAAGAAGCCGTCAAGAAAATTTGTGACGACTACGTTATTGCACGCATCTCGTGGTTATATGGACCGCAAGGCCCGAGCTTCGTGCATACAATGCTTAGGCTAGCCGATGGGAAACATCCGGTCTTAAAAGTAGTGGAAGACCAAAGAGGTAATCCAACTTCGACTTTTGCTGTAGCAAGGAAGTTAAAGGAAATACTAAATAGGCCGGAACTTAAAGGTGTTTTCCACGTCACTTGCGAAGGGGCTACTACGTGGAAGGATTTTGCACAAAAGATTTTTGAAATTGCCGGCTTGGACCAAAAGGTAGAAGGTTGTACGACTGAAGAATATCCCCGCCCCGCACCTAGACCTAAAAATTCTGCTTTAGAAAAAGAGGCTTTAAGAAATTCGGGGATTACACCTATGCCAAAATGGGAGGATTCTCTTAAGGAATTTATGGAAGATAAATCCAATTTCTAAAAACTAAATCCCTATTGAATTCTTTTAGCAGGCACCATTAGCTTTAGGGTGCGGAATATGAACTTTAGTAGAAGG
>JAJPXW010000198.1:6799-7066 GCA_021205255.1 Burkholderiales bacterium | reverse complement strand
TAAGGCTTATCCAAAGCGTTTTGCCTACGATGAAAATTAATAATGCCTACGCTTTGGCTGTGAGGGATCAGGACAACTCCGAGGACACCTACCGAATTTGGCAAGACCGTTTAGCAGAGGCTAGACAGCTAGTTAGGAATATTAGTCAGCGACAGGAGACGTTGCTGCGTGTTGCATCGCTAATCGTCAAAAAACAAAAGGAATTTTTTAGCCAAGGCCCTGAAAAAATGCGTCCAATGGTTCTTCGTGAAATTGCCGAAGAGCTAG
>JAJPXW010000198.1:0-6789 GCA_021205255.1 Burkholderiales bacterium | reverse complement strand
TAAATGCATGAATCTACGATTTCCCGAGTCTCCCGCGGCAAATACTTAGCTTCGCCCCAAGGCATATTCGAACTGAGATACTTCTTTTCTTCCTTTTTGCATTCGGCTGCCGACGATGAAGTAATTTCTGCCATTGCCGCTAAGACGGAACTGAAGAAGATTCTTGAGAGTGAAGATGGAAGAAAGCCCTTTTCCGATGAGAAGCTCTCCCAAATTCTTAAAAAGCGTGGAATTCTTACTGCCCGCAGAACAGTTGCGAAGTATCGCGAGGCGTTGGGTTTCCCTTCTGCGTCGCTCAGAAAGAAATTGTAGTTTTACCCACTTGCAAAGAGCAATAAATGTGCTCCTAATCTCGGTTTAAATCTCGTAGAAACCGTATTTGAGTGTGTATTATCCATGGCACTATGGCCGTTAGTTACAGTCTAGGGTAGAAGTTTGGATTTGACGCCGTAGGAATGGAAATAGAGTGCCTTCTTTAAGACAAATTTTTGGTGGGCCGAAGGGACTAACCGCATTAGCTTTGTTCCTTGTGGTCTGCATGATTCTTTCATTAAATATAGGAAGATTTCAGTTCACCTTCTCCGAGATGGGTGATTTTTTCCGGACCTGGATTACTTCTGGAAGGGATGCGGCAGATCTCACCATGGGAGATGTGCTTCTCGACATACGTATCCCAAGAGTAATAGCGGCTATTCTGGTGGGCGGTGCCCTATCGGTGTCAGGCGCTTCCTATCAAACACTCTTTAAAAATCCACTTGTCTCGCCCTCTATTCTTGGGGTGTCCTCCGGAGCTGCCTTTGGTGCGGCGTTAGCGATGGTAATGGAAGGCTCCTGGTGGGAGATACAGCTATTCGCTTTAATTTTCGGTTTAATTGCGGTTACTTTTTCTACGGCGATTTCCTATATCTTTGGAAGAAAGGAACTAACTGTCCTTATCCTTGGTGGTGTGGTTGTCAGTAGTCTTTTCGGTTCAATGCTGTCAATCTTGAAATTGGCCGCCGATACGGAAAATGTCCTGCCAACAATTGTCTTTTGGCTGATGGGTAGCTTGGCTCGAAGTTCGTTCAGAGATATTGCAGTAGCCATACCGGCCTTAGGAATTTCCTTTGTCCTGCTGTGGCTTTTCAGATATCAAATTAATGCGTTGGCTGCAGGAGAAGACGAAGCGTCATCCATGGGAGTAAATGTCCCAGTTACAAAACTGTGCGTTATTACCGCGGCTACGCTAATGACGGCTGTATCCGTAAGTATTTGCGGAATAGTCGGCTGGGTTGGCATGGTAGTTCCGCATATAGCTAGGTTAACTGTGGGTGCAAGCTTTGCGCGTCTATCTATCTTTTCCTTTTTGTTTGGCGGTCTGTTTCTCTTAGGAATAGATGATTTGATTAGAGCCAATCCTGATTGGGATTTGCCTCTTGGCATTATGACTTCCCTAGTAGGGACTCCGATCTTTGTTTTCTTCCTCTCACGCGTAAAGAAAGGGTGGACCTAATGCTAGAAGTCAAGCATGTGAAATTTGGCTATAACAAAAAGCACCTTATCCTAAAGGATGTCTCTTTTAGACTTCCCCCTGGTCATGTACTGAGTTTGCTTGGATCAAATGGAACAGGCAAAACTACATTAATGCGCTGCATCCTTGGTCTTCTGAAACCGACAGGCGGAGAGATTCTGTTTGACGGCCATAAATTAAACGCAATGACTTCCGCTAGGAGATCGACTTTCGTCGCCTACGTTCCTCAGTTCTCGCGATTGACTTTCCCCTACACAGTAGAAGAAGTAGTCATGATGGGAAGGACAGGCCACTTTGGTTTGGGTCGAGCACCGTCAAAAGTAGACCAGGATGCCGTCCGACATGCCTTGGAGCAGATGAACATCACTAAATTTGCTGAAAAAATGTTCCAAGAGCTCTCGGGGGGAGAGAAGCAGCTAGTCCTAATTTCTAGAGCAATTGCTCAGGATGCCCGGCTTTTAATCCTAGATGAGCCAACATCAAGCCTTGATTTTGCAAACCAGTGTAGGACTCTTGAACTGATTGAAAGGCTGGCCTCGGATGGCTATACCGTTCTGATGACTACTCATTCTCCAGATCAAGCGTTCTGGGTGTCGTCCTATACGGTTTTGCTTAAGAATGGATTGGTATTTGCAAGTGGCAAAGTCGAAGACGTCATTACTAGTAAAAACTTGACGGCTTTATACGAAATGCCCATCAACGTTATTGAAACGAGCGTCAAGGTCGATGGTGGACCTTTGAAAGTTTGCGTACCTCTTTTCAACGAGGCGGAAATTTTCGAAGAAGAGGTAGATGAACTCGATAAGCCTAAGCATTCAAAATTCCACCACCATAGCCATCCAATTGATGCATAACTCCTTCAGGGAGCATTACTAAATCTGCGAGAAGTAGAAATGAAAAAAAGAACTTTTTTATGTTGCGTATTATCCAGCTTGACTATTGGCCTACCTTCTTGGACAGTAGCCCAGACCGCTGGAAAAGAAACGACAACGTCCAATGACTCGGCTCCCCAGTATCAGGAAATCACAGATATGGCTGGTAGAGTCGTTAAGATTCCTGCCAAAGTCAGCAAGGGCGGAACTTTTGGTTCAGTTCCCATCCTTAATAGCGTAATGGAAGCAGCCGGAGGCGGTAAGCTTATTTATAACCAACCTTCCAAATTCCATGATATTCATGGAGATTGGAAGATGCACTTGAAGTTTGCTCCTCAACTTGAAAACGGCCCTTATTACGAGAGCTCCGGCCACGAAATTCTTACTGAAAATATCCTTGCCGACAGGCCTGATTTCCTCGTTACTAACAATAAAGGCAAGTTGGAATTACTGTCAAAAACTAGAATTCCCGTTATTTTCATTGAAACCTCCAGTCCTGAAAAACTTTTGAAGTCTATGGAGATTCTCGGTCAGGCGATGGGTACTCAAGAGCAAGCTAAAGACTTTGCCAAGTACTTCAACGAGGAAATGGAAAACTTGAAGAAGCTAGGAGATAAAGTTTCCGAAGTTGAAAAGGTCAGGACTCTATATGTCAATCCACCGACATATCGGCTTCCAAACGCGCAGGCAGAGAACCTGCTTTCAATAATTGGCGCCAATAGCGTTACAAAGAATATTTCACGCAAAGATGGTCGTGGAAGCTACGATGCCGAAGACATCCTATTATGGAATCCAGAAGTCATTATTGGGTTTAAGCCTGCTGTAAAGACACGCTTTTCTGAAGACAAAAAGATTAAGAATGTCAGTGCGATTAAAAACAATAAGATCTTTATAGTTCCAACCGTAGCTCACTCCTATGGCAGTCCGAATCCAGAATTGCCTTTAGCTGGTTACTGGATGATGCATAAGCTCTATCCAGATATTGTGACTAAGGAAATGCTTGAAGAAAAAGTCAAGGACTTTTATCAGCGCTTCTTCCATTACACCCTTACGCCTGAAGAGCTGAATGAAATAGTGGAGGGCGGTTAAATAACCGCGGTGAGATTTAGGGTTGACGAGCAATTAATCTTTAATTGAGTCGATCCATTGTCGCTAAGTCAAAATAAAAAGCCGGCGAAATTACACTCTTAGAGAAACGCCGGCAACTTAGTCTGCCTAAGATCTCTTGCGAGATCCGCTTCTCGCCTAAGGCAAACTTCAAGTGAACTTTATATGCCTTTGGATGGTTCTGCAAGGCATTCATTTTGCCTAAACCATAAGAAGGACTTCGTTAAAGAAGCTAACTGTTTTAAATCAACTTGTTGGTTTAAAACAGTAATTCTTGTGCTCCCTTTCACTCTTACGTTTATTCAAGTGGTTAAGGTCTAAACCTAGGTTTCCTTGAAAAACAAAATCTATTGGAACGATAGAAAACTTTTATTTCTCACATGATTGCCGGGTTTAGGCATTTAGTGTTTTAAGTCTTCAAGATCATAACTTTTAGCAGATAATTGACGGCAATTCATGGGGAAATGTCTAATATTGATTGCAATTGTGCTTAATTCTCGTTATTTATAGGTTAACTTCTCTTATCTTTCACTATCTTCTTCAATCGTTAGATCTTGAAGCTGTTTGATTTCATTTTCTTCCATGTCAGTATTTGAAAGTATCTAAATGGGTTCGTGTCTCGAAAAGCTATAGGCAGTTCAGAAAAGAGTGTCACGAGCTTTCACCTCCATAGCGAAATAGTAAAAGCCAATACGATTTCTAGTTGCGCTCTACGGATTGAAAGATTGAAAGACAAAAGACATTTGCCCTTTTAATTTATGGATTACCCTAGAAAGGATTTGTAAGAAACCCAGTCCCCTACTAAGGTAAACCCTCTTTTATTTACATTATGGAAACCTAGCCGAGGTGTATTTCAGAGGATAGGAAGTAAGACGGGTATAGAAACAGTTAGAATCAATTTCCCAGCCCAATAATTTGAATGCGATGATTTCTATAGCCTCTCTATTGCAACCCCAGAATGTTCTGTTGGGAATTGCAGCGACAAGTAAAAAAAGAGTTTTCGAACAGGCTTCCCAAGCGCTAGCTAGTCTCTGCGGCCTGCCAAAAATGGAAATTTTCGATGGGTTAATGCAAAGAGAAAAACTTGGTTCTACCTATTTAGGTCACGGTATTGCCATACCACATTGCAGGCTTCCCAAATTGAAAACCCCGGTTGCTCTCTTTGTTCGAATGAATGGTTATCTGGGTGTTGATAAGAGCAAAGAGGAGATCCGAAGCTTCCTTTTTCTTCTAGTCCCGGAAGGTACGGCCGAAGATGCTCAGAATCATTTACTAATTTTGCAACAGGCCGCTTTATTATTTGAGAATGAAAAAGAACTAGAGAAGTTACGGGCGACTACTACGGCTAAGGATTTTAGCCATACAGTCCAAGAATGGGTTGACAACCCTCCTCCAGAGGAGACTGAGGAAGAAAAGGAACCAAAGGAAACGGAGTCAACTGCGGAAGCTGAGAAAGACAAAGAAGCAGAGTCAACTAAGGACACTAAGGAAAGCTAAAGAATGCCTACCTACCAAGAATTAGTCGATCTCTGCGAATCTATTTGCAGACTCGACTGGATTTACGGCGAAGCTACTCATTCGAATCAGCAGATTTTCCAAAATGCCGTAAATTCTAAATATCCCTCTCTTTGTGTTGGGTTTCTGAACATCATTCATCCCGAAAGACTACATATCATCGGAGTTCCAGAAGTAACTTTCCTTAATGCTATTGGTAGAGAGGCCCGGTTAGGGCTAGTAGATAAGCTTCATGAAGGCAAAGCCATTGGCCTGCTAGTAGCTAAAGGCATCGATCTCCCCCACGACATGATCGATCATATTATCGAGATTGATATGCCGGTCTTTTCCTCAGCGGCAGGCGCTGAGGACACGCTTACTAGTGTTCGCCAGTGCATCATTGAGTTAGCGGCTCCTTCGTGCTCCATGCATGGAGTCTTTATGGAAGTCTATGGCATGGGTGTACTTCTAACAGGCCAAAGCGGAATAGGTAAGAGCGAACTTGGACTAGAACTTTTGACTAGAGGCCATAGCTTGGTGGCCGATGATGTAGTCGACTTCAGGCAAAAAGGGCCAGGCTCAATAGAAGGTTCAGCACCTGCGTTACTAGCCAACCTGCTAGAAGTAAGAGGCATTGGCTTACTAGATGTGAAGACTATCTTTGGAGAGACTTCTTTTCGCAGAAAGATGCGCTTGGATATGATTCTTGAGCTCAAGCTCTTTGAACAGGGCGAATTAATGGAAAGACTTCCCGAAACAGAACTCTTTACTGAGGTGCTAGGCGAACAGATAAGAACAATGGTCGTTCCCGTGGGCGGAGGCCGAAACTTGGCTGTATTGGTGGAAGCAGCTGTAAGGACTGACATACTTCAGCGCCGTGGTATCAATACCATCCAACAATTTTTTGATCGTCAGAGACAGCTGATGGACGAGGACGAATAATAGAAAGTTGCTTTTGTTTCTTAAAAATAGACAATGCAAGTAATAGTAGTCACAGGGCTTTCTGGAAGTGGAAAGTCCATAGCACTAAAGCAGTTGGAGGATAGTGGTTTCTATTGCATTGATAATCTGCCTCCCTCCTATCTTTCTAGCGTTACTAGACATCTACAGACAGTTGGACGAGAGCACGTAGCCGTTTCGCTTGATTCCAGAAGCGATATGACATTCAAGGAAGTCGCTGATTGCTTTGAGGAGCTCTCAAAAAGTGGAATCGATGTAAGAGTTCTCTACCTAACGGCTTCTACAGAAGCATTGGTGCAAAGGTATTCGGAAACTCGCAGGCAACATCCGCTTTCATTAAAGTCCAATGCGCCAGCTACGTTGACCGGAGCTATTGAAAAAGAAAGGGAAATGCTTTCCCCGTTTCTGCCTCATAGCCATTTGATCGATACGACTGGAATGCGTCCAAGCACTTTGCAGCATTGGGTAAGAAAATTTGCTAGTGCAAAGCAGGATTCCTTGATTCTGACTTTTGAATCCTTTGGATTTAAGGAAGGCATCCCACTGGCAAGCGATTTAGTCTTCGATGTGAGATGTTTGCCGAATCCTTTTTGGGAGAAGTCCCTGCGGAGCTTTACGGGTAGGGATAAGCCAGTGATGGATTTTCTAAAAGGCTATCCGGAAGTTGGTGAAATGATCGATGACATCGATAATTTTGTGCAGAAGTGGCTGCCTAAATATCGGGAGCAAAATCGCCATTACCTGACCGTGTCAATAGGCTGCACCGGTGGCCAGCATCGGTCGGAATATGTGGCAGAAGCGCTTGCCACCAGGTTTTCAGAAAGAACTGAAGGCGTCATCTTAAGG
>JAJPXW010000177.1:2615-7070 GCA_021205255.1 Burkholderiales bacterium | reverse complement strand
CACTTATGGACTCTAGCAGTAGAGGAGCAATACTATATTTTCTATCCGCTTATCTTTGCCCTCTGTCTGCGATTTCGCTTTTCGTTCGGCAAGATTCTTCTAACTCTATTTACACTTTCCTTTTTATTTAATCTATTTCAATTTCGGGATTGGCCGGTTATTACTTTCTACTCCCTCCATACTAGGTTTTGGGAGCTTTGCATGGGAGGCCTAATTGCCTATCTTTGTTATATGGACCTTATTCCTGCAAAATTTATCCACTCTAAGAGGCTTCAAGATATCGTAGCAACTGTGGGGCTTCTCCTATTTATCATAGGATGTATAAAAATCAAAGGAAGTAGCGGATATACAGCATGGAAAGCTCTTATCCCAATAGGTAGCGGTTCCCTCTTAATTTTGACCTCGAACTCCTTTATTAACAAAAACATTCTAAGTGCCAGGCCACTTGTCTTTATAGGTCTTGTCAGCTACACCTGGTATCTATGGCATTGGCCTCTTTTAGCCTTTTCCAGGGAATTGAATTCTGGAAAACTGCCTTCAACACATTATGTTTTGCTCATTGTTGCACTTGGGCTTTTATGTTCTTTGGGGAGCTATTTCCTCGTAGAGCAGCCGATCCGCAGAAAAAAAATAACCAAGCCTTTAATACTTTCGCTGGTTGCTGGCATCGCCATCTGCGCAGCATGTGGTGGAATCATCTTATATTCAAACGGACTTCCATCAAGAATAAGTCCGCTTGTCTGGGAAGCCAAACCTGAGAACTCCTCACCGTATCGAGAGGAGACTTGCTCCCAAAAATATGGGTATAGAGGCTATTGCGTAGCTTCTCCTACCGATGCCAAAGTTGCCTTTTTCGGAGATTCTCATGGCTGGCATTTAGCGGCAGGATTAAATGCTAGAAAAAAAGATTACGTATTTTTAGGCCAGCAAGGCACTCCTCCCTTAAAGGGGCTTGTTGAATCCGATGTGGAGAAAGTAAAACCTGGTGAGCAACCAAATATTTCTCTTGCCTACAAAAAGATAGTAGACAATCCAAACATTAAAACCGTTTTTCTAGTAGCTCGCTGGAATCTATTCCTCAATAAAAGGTATCCGTATTACTGGCTTGAACATAAAAATATTAAAGATCGCAAAACTTTTTTTGAAGTTGCACTTGAGGAAGTCATACAAGGCCTTCTAAATTCGGGAAAAAAAGTTATTCTCATGTATGACGTGCCGGAAATGGAATTTAGACCGGAAGCTTGCGTTAGTTCACGCCCTCTAGCCATCTTCAAGATAAAGAGGCCATGCGGGATTTCACTTGAAGAAGCAAAAAGGCGCGCTAAGCAAGCCAACTCAATACTCCAAAAAGTAGCCCTTAAATTTAAAGGAAGGATAGAAGTTTACGACCCATCTCAAGTACTTTGCCCAAATGGCTTCTGCTGGTCCGTAAAAAATAACATGGCCATTTATAAAGACAACAACCACTTATCCAATTACGGTAGCAAATTGCTGGTTGATGACCTTATGAGTAAATATGACTTCTAGAAGAGAAAAGAGAAGCTACATTGGGCTTAATCCTCTCCAGGATTGTTTTAGTGTAGGACGTAGCTAGAAAGTGTATCAAGATAAAATTAAAGGAAACTCAAGTAAGTTTAGTATCGCACCCTGGTTCTAAGCTGCATTACCTCATTCTGAAAAAGCAAAGGTAATTTATAACTGGGTTTCCTCTTTCACTTCGTTGGAATTCTCTTGAGTGGCCTCATCTTCATGTATACCCCTCCTAATTGATACAGCTTCCAAAGAAGCGGATGAACGTTGTGTGGTTCCTTTAGTGCCAGAGTAAAGGTATATACCAAACGTATCGTTCTGAGTATTTGGAACTGTAAAAATCCACCTCTGTCTTCTGTCGCTGTTGGGATCGAAATATCTATTGACGATGGGTTTATTGCTGGAAAGGTTCTGAAGAGTCATTTGTACAAATTCGCTGCCCTTTCCAGTGAGCCTTGTGGAGTCCACAGTCAATGTGTAAGTTGCACCTGGCTCCGGCTCAAAGTCCAAGAGAGAAAATTTGTTTTTAGCTTCCTCTGGGGATACTACTTCGACCCTGTCAAAACTTATAGGTTTTTCAGCTCTGTTGGTTTTGGCTAGGATTTGCTCATAGGCTTCAAGCCCAAAATTCCATAGCCGCTCGCCCCAGGATCTGCTGCTGATCACCATGACAACTAAATCCGGCCGAATTTCGTTGACAAACTCGGCGAGTGTGCCATCCGAATAGTGACGCAGATCTAAGCTATATATTTCCTCAAACTGTGAATTAATGAAATACTGCCACGGCTTGTGGAATGAATCCCCCAGGACTAACAGTCTCTTTTTATTGGGAGCATCAGCGGTCTTTACTACTCTCATTGGAAGATCTCTGCTGAGATACGACAGATAAGGGTCTTCCGTGAAGAAATTCTTGTGAACCATCGCTTCCTTATCAAGAGTATCTGGCCTGTAAAACCATCCACTTCTGGTTAGTCCCCAATGCTGATGAAAGTGAGGAGATTTAAAAGAATAGATGTCGATATCATCGAGACCAGCGAACCACTTTCCGGTCCTCTTGCCAAAATATCCTAAATATCTATTCTTTAGCGACTTAATTTCCAAATTTGAGATATCCAAGAGTTGAGGGTTATAGGTCGCCCATTTTTTGGAGGAGAGCAGTTTCATGCTTTCCTGAGCGGCTTTTAATGCCGCTAGCGGACGCCAGTGGTGATCCGTCTTGAAAAAAACATCTTCAAGCGTCCATCCGTCTCGAGTGTAAACTTGTGCCATAGGTAAGGTCTGAACGGAATTAGCCTCTAGCTTGGAAACCAAGTCCCTAGTGGTTTTGGCATAATCCATGGCATAGCCGGGCGCAAACTTGGCATCTGGCATGGCAAAAGCCGCAGGCGCCATGACAAAAAGGAAATTTATTCCTCGTTCTTGCAGGAAATTGTTTAGGTTAATAATCTTAGACGCAATAGAAGGGATATCCCCTCTTGAGTCGCCAGGAATACTGAGATAGCCATTGGAAAGCTTCTGGATTCTATTAAATGTATTAAGACCCACCGTAGCGGCTGTTCCACCAGCTAAGTTGATAAAGTCGTATTTTCTGTAAAAGTTTTCCTGAAGCGTCTTTTCAAATCCGTTTGACAAATCTTTGACAGATTGTGCCAATGCCTTAGTTTCGACTATTTTCCTACTAACTTTACCCTCATAGCTCGACCAAGAAAAATAGAGGACGAAAGCCAAAAACACTCCTATCGGAATGAAATAGATAATCTTTTCCAGCCAATTTCCAGCATTTAATCTCATTGTTGCTTCCTAGAAGTTAAAGTAGATGAAAGGGTTATGGCCGCCGATGACGAGCAAGGAGACCGACAGAATGAGCAGACTAATTGCCAGTAGGGTAAACAGGGAGTCGACTAGTGGAACCGCTTTGAGTTTCTTGCCAAGCCAGGGTCGCAGTTTGGCCGTGAGAGGTAGGCTGAAGACAACGCAGAGCAACAGCAGAATCTTGTAGTCGTTCAGATAACGGAGCGCGTTGTTGTCCCAAAGGGGATTGCCATGGCGTCCTACCATGGCACCCAGGTAGGCCTTGGCCTCGTGCAGGTTCGCCGATCGAAAGACTACCCAGCCGAGCACCACGCAGAGCAAAGTGAAGGCCATGTAGAGCGTGGAAAGAGGCAGTCCTAAATTCCTCTTCGGCAAGTTGGTGAGCTTCTCGAACGTGATCAATGCGAAGTACCATAGTCCCCACCAGATGAAGGTCCACTCGGCGCCGTGCCAGACTCCCGTCAGGAACCAAACTATAAAAAGATTCCTGACTAGGAGATACTTGGTGTCGACTCGGGAGCCACCCAGAGGGAAATACACGTAGTCCCGGAACCACTGTCCAAGCGACATGTGCCACCTGCGCCAGAACTCGGTAACAGTCTTGGAGACGTAGGGGAAGTTGAAGTTCTCTGGGAAGGTGAACCCGAGCATCATTCCTAGGCCGATGGCCATGGCCGAGTAGCCAGCAAAGTCGAAGAAGATCTGGAACGTATAGGCAATTGCACCTAGCCACGCAAAACCCACCGAGAGTTTTTCAGGATGTGCGGCTAGCTTGAATGCCTCGTCAGCGACGGTGGCCATATTGTTGGCCAGTAATACCTTCATGGCAAATCCCAGGCAGAAGCGGTTAATGCCGAGGGAAAAATTTTTTATCGTGATTGTGCGCTCGGCGATCTGGTCGGCTATCGTCTTGTATCTGACAATCGGCCCAGCGATTAATTGCGGGAACAACGCAATGTACATCCCAAGGTGCCACGGGTTCTTCTGGGCCGGGGTCTCCTTCCTGTAGACATCGACCACGTAGGAGATGGCCTGGAATGTGAAGAACGAGATGCCAATCGGAAGGATGATCTTCGTCACGGCAATCGAATCGCCGAACACTTTCTGTAGGTT
>JAJPXW010000177.1:0-2605 GCA_021205255.1 Burkholderiales bacterium | reverse complement strand
GTTCATGTACTTGTTGTAGAAGAGGATGCCTAGGTTGCAGGCTATGGCAAGTACCAAGTAGGTCTTCCTCAACCAATCCGTCTTGGAGGCATCAATCAGTCTTGCAAATACGTAGTTGACGAGAATGGAGGCGACCATCACCACTACGAATTCGTGCGCACCCCAAGCGTAGAAGCCAAGGCTCGCAATGAAAAGCCAGTAGTTGCGGGCCTCCTTGGGCAGAGCGAAGTAGACCGCCAGGACTAGCGGCAGGAAGTAGAACAGAAACGTCAGGCTGGAGAAAACCACAGTTATCTCCGCCTAGAGAGGAAACATAACGCAGGAATAGGATAACTATTAAATTCCGCAATCCTGACTTGGATAAACCCGTAGAGTCCTAGAAGAGATGACGTCAGTACAGGCTCAATAAGGCAGGCAAATCCAAGAGATTTGCCTAAGGGACTAAGCTGTACCCCCCCCCGCATTATTTTGGAATTGCGAGAAAGGAAAAGGTAATTTTGCGGTTTCATTATCAGAGTCCGAGCTTCTTGGTTTCTTCTTCGACTTGGTTCTCTAAGAAGTACGGAGTCTAATGAACTAATTTAGCCCAATCCTTAATGGTTAAATTAAAGTTGTCAGAGTTTCTATTAGTACAGACTTTTACGTTTTATTTCACTTGACAAAACTTTCACTGCAAAAGAAAACTACTTGTGGAATCTTGAAAGGATTTAAACAAGGAAGATTGAACTTCGTTCAAAGAGATCAATGAGAAACCGATTCCCTAAAAAGCTTAGATTCTATGGACTAGAAACCAAACAAAGCTGCCTTAGTATTTCGTTGAAGCTCTAACGCACGTCCAAAGTAAAATCCACCCTATAAAAGCCGTGCTTACCGTCACTATTCCAAGTACGCCTAGGCTGGCTTGGGGTTCAAATAATAACCAGAGAAAGAGAAGCACAATTTCTGCAATCAACAACAAAAGAAAAATGAAGCAAAAAAACATGCTGAACCAGAATAAAGACTTTCGGTGTGATCTTGAGAGCTTTGTATTGGCAGCTTTCTGAGCCAAAATTTTCCTGGCTTCTGGAGGAGGCTCCAAGGTATCTAAACTAATAGCCTCCTTGCTGTTTGGCATCACTAGTAAATATCTTTTTTCCCAGTCTGGTGATTTTTGCTGCTCTTCCGAATCGTGATCTTGAGCTTCTTTTTCCAGATCCTTCTTGTCTTTTTCGTCCTGATCAGACATTTTTGTTCCTTGGTTTAAATGAAATGCCCATTTCAAATTAAAGCCAGATTTTGACAAAATCGATCAGAAATTTTTACCTATGTGAATCGTAGTCGGTAATATCCTATGACAAAATCATACGGGCTATTTTCTTTCTAAAAATTAATCAGAAACTGATGCTTATCTATTTAATTTATTCGCTAAATAGCCCCTAACTAGCACTTGGGAGAGCTTCATTACCAAGATAGTCGAATAGAGCCTGCTTTTTCTTAATCCTTTTATTAGTTGTCTTTCCAACTGTTAAACCGAGGTCTTTTAATCTTGCCTCAAATGTCTGCAACGGGACTTTAAAAATTTCAGCTAATTTATCGGAGCTTTTGATCTTTTTCTGACTTATCACTGTCTTCACAATGGCTTTTGGCATTAACAATTCATAAGCGAACTTCAATGCTTTTTTCTCATCCAAATCGTAAATTGCATAAAGTGGAGTCTCTTTTGGAAGACGGTGGTGATATGGATGGCCAAGTACAAAGTGACCTAATTCTTGCGCCACGACAAATCTTTGTCTATGAACTGAATCAGTTGAATTGAAGAAAAGCCATTTCTTGCTCGGAAATAGCTCTCCTGAAAAGTCACTTCCCACCTCTGGAAATGGTTTGACTGACAGTCCTACTTTTAGCGCCACATCAAAAGGATCGATGGGCAATTTCTGTTCTAGCGAGCCATCAAGGTTGCAGAATTTGCGCAACAGTTCTTCCGCATGCATCTCAGGAGTTTGCATCTTCGATTTTCCTATTCCAATAAATACAACTTGGATAGGCTTACTTAACAATCTTTGCTACCTCGACCCAGAGATAGCAACTTTCCACTCGACAGTGCATCAAATCTAAGAGAAGACAAGAAATTGGATTTGTAATTGCTTTCGACTTAAACGCCGACATGTCCCAGCAATAGAAGATGCATCTATCAGTTTGGCATTAAATGGAAGGTGAAAGTGACTTTGGAAATAGAAATTGCATCTGAGACAGGAACGATCTCCTCTCCTTGGATAAATCAAAACTATCAGAGGCTTCTTATTTTTGGCTTCGTGAGAAGAAGATCCTCGAGATAATTCTTACGTTCTTAAAGTATCCTCTTCTTACAGCTTATTTCTTCAGTAAAAGATGAAAAGCAAATAAGTTTTGTAAAAAGCTAATACTGACTTTTGAAGTAGACGTTTTATTGAATTTACCCCAAAGAGGGTTTGAACAGTTCAAGGAGACTTTTTATATGGTAAATTCTTCCCATGTCGGGGAAATTGCGTATGTCGCAGCCTTGGACTTTACTAATTTTTCCAAGTTTTCTTAGACCGTTAATATAAATAACTTTAAAACAGTTAAAAATATTTATACTTTTTGGTTT